>JALZAX010000032.1 GCA_030948055.1 Verrucomicrobiota bacterium
CTCCAGTCTCACTGCCACTGCAGGATGTTTTGAAAAACCTGCCGGCCGCTTCCTTGCAAATGCGTGACGATCAGGAACTGCAGGAAAAGGGTTCGGATTTTCTAACACCCTTTGCCGCGAAAGCGGCGGAAGACGCGAAACGTCTTGGGCCGCCCGTCGCGCGCAAACCGTTAAAAGGTTTACCGCAGGTTGTGCCGTCCGCGCCGGAAGAGCCGATACCTGCGGCAAAGGAAGAGCCGGACGCGAAAACGATCGTGGCCGAGGCCGCAAAAATGGCCGGCGTGAAAGCGTGCGCCATCATGTTCGGCGACGGGCTGAGTTTGGCGGGAAATCTCCCGGGCGAATTCCAAGCGGAAGGTTTATGCGCGATGGCGCCATCATTCTTGCAGCGGCTGGGGGACCATCTCACCTCCACGAAACTGGGTGGACTTCGCTCCATGACACTTTCCTGCGCGAAAGCCGCGGTCACATTTTTCATGCACGAAAATCTTTGTCTGGCCGCCTTACACACCAAGGAAGAGCTGACCACGGATGTTCGCGAACGCCTCGCGCAGATCGTGCAACAACTGTCCAAGAAATATTCGCAACCAGTCTAGGAGTTCACATGTCGATCATCAATTACGCGAGCCGCGAGATTCAGTTCAAAATCGTTTATTACGGTCCTGCCCTCTGCGGCAAAACGACCAACCTCGGTTACATCCATCAGCGGATTAATCCGGAAAACCGCGGCGATTTGGTCTCGTTAGCCACGGCGGCCGATCGTACTCTGTTCTTCGATTTCCTCCCGCTAAATGCGGTCGTCATTAAAGGCTTCGTAACGAAGTTCCAGCTCTACACCGTGCCCGGTCAGGTCATCTACAACGCCACGCGCCAGCTCGTCTTGCGCAGCGTAGACGGAATAGTTTTCGTGGCTGATTCGCAGTGGGAAAAAATGGAGGAGAACGTAGAGAGCTTCAAGAATCTCGAAGACAACCTCGCGAAACAGAACGTCTCAATCGAGGACATTCCTTACGTCCTGCAGTACAACAAACGTGACCTCGAAAATGTCGCGCCGGTTAATTATCTCGAGTACGTGCTGAACAATCGAAAGAAGCGCGTGCAAAGCTTTGAGGTCATTTCCAGCACGGGCCAGAATGTTTTCGCTTCGCTAAATGCTGTTTCGCAAATCCTGTTGCACAAGTTCAGCAAACAAAGCGATCCACCGAAAAAGGCGCCAGCGCCGGTCGTTGTGCCTAACGAGTCCACCGTCAAAGCGCAGACCGCAAACGTATGAACGCCATCCCTTGCCTAACGATTGAAGACGTCGCTACGCTCGACGGCGTGCTCGGCGAGTTTCTCAAAAAATCGGAATCCGATCTGACAGTCGTGATTGATCGCGGGGGCAATGTCATTTCACAATTCGGCGACATGAGCGTGATGGATGTAACCATCATCGCGGCGCTCGCCGCGGGATCGTTCGCCGCCACCAAAGAACTCGCGCGCCGCATCGGCGAAGTGGAATTCAACGCCCTCTATCATCAGGGCAACGGCAATCACATTTTCATGAACTCGATCGATGATGACACGATCATGATCACAGTTTTCGGACGCAAGACTACAGTCGGCCTGGTGCGATTTTATTCCGCCAGCACCGCGCAACAGGTTGCGGAAATCCTGAAGAATCTTTCCACCGGTGGCCATGGCTTCTCCTTCAATGCGTCCGATATCACTCAGACGCCAGTCTTCGCTGATACCTCCGCGGTCTAACCGCTAAACTCGCGCGCGACGAGTGTCGCGTTGTGCCCCCCGAAGCCGAACGAATTGTTCACCGCAACGCGCACTTTTTTCTGTTTTGCGGTCAGCGGTGTGTAATCGAGATCGCATTCCGGATCGGGATTTTCGAGATTGATCGTGGGCGGAACGACGGAATCGCGCATGGCCAGCGCGCACGCCGCCATTTCTATAGCACCTGCGCCGCCTAACAAGTGGCCGGTCATCGATTTGGTCGAGCTGATCGAAACGGTTTTCGCCGATTCGCCGAAAACGGTTTTGATCGCTTTTGTTTCCGCGATATCACCGAGGCCGGTGGAAGTGGCGTGCGCATTAATGTAATCCACCTCGGACGGATTCACTTTCGCGTGATCCAACGCGATCTGCATCGCGCGCGCCGCGCCGCTACCATCGGGTGGCGGGGCGGTCATATGATGAGCGTCTGCCGTCGCGCCGTAACCGATAAGCTCGCAGTAGATTCGCGCGCCGCGCGCTTTCGCGTGTTCCAATTCCTCGACCACGACCACGCCCGCGCCTTCACCCATAACGAAGCCATCGCGGTCCCGATCCCAGGGGCGCGAGGCGCGTGGTGGATCGTCGTTTCGCAAACTGAGCGCCTTCATGGATGCGAAAGCACCCACGCCGATGGGCACGATTGCAGCCTCCGATCCGCCCGCGAGAAAAATATCCGCATCGCCGAATTTGATAATGCGCCACGATTCACCGATCGCGTTATTGGAAGTGGCGCAGGCGGTGACGATGCAAAGATTCGGTCCCTGTAAGCCGTACTCCATCGAAATTATTCCACTGGCCATGTTGCTGATCAGCATGGGGATGGTGAAGGGTGACATGCGCGTCGGACCTTTCGTGAGCAGGTTGCTATGCTGATCTTCCAGCGTCTTCAATCCGCCGATGCCGCTGCTGACGATGACGCCGAAGCGTTCGCGGTTCACTTTTTCCAAGTCGATGCCGCTGTCCTTTTTCGCCATGACCGCAGCGGCCATCGATAACTGCACGAAACGATCGGCCCGCCGCGAGTCCTTGGGATTCTTGAAGAAATTTTTCGGATCGAAATCGCGCACCTGGCCGCCGATCTTGCAATCAAAACCGGTGGTGTCGAAGGCGTCGATCATACCGATGCCACTGCGACCATTCGTTAGGCTGTCCCAGAAAGTAGCGACGTCGTTACCCACGGGCGTAACCACGCCGAGACCGGTGATGACAACTCTGCGATCGTTCATGCTCACCGGGTTCCCATTCCCACACTTTGCACAGTCTGGAAAAGTTTTCCCTCCGTTTTGATCGAGGGCGCGATGATGATTTCCGTTTGTTGAAATTCCGGGATGTCGCGCGCGCCGACATTGCCCATGCAAGTCGTGATGGCGCCAACGAGATTCTGCGAACCGTCGTCAACCTCAGCGGGACCGAAGAGAATTTGTTTCAATGAACCGGTCGCGCCGACTTTGATGCGCGTGCCACGCGGAAGATTCGCGTGCGGCGTGGCCATTCCCCAATGGTAACCGTGGCCAGGAGCTTCGTAAGCTTTGGCAAACGCGCTGCCGACCATGACGGCATCCGAGCCACAGGCGAGCGCTTTACAAACGTCGCCGCCCTTGCTCATGCCGCCGTCGGTAATGATGGGAACGTAGCGCGAAGTTTTTTTGAAATAAGCATCGCGGGCCGCAGCGCAATCAACCGTCGCAGTGACTTGCGGCACGCCGAGACCAAGCACGCCGCGCGATGTGCAAGCTGCGCCTGGACCGACGCCAACCAAGACTGCGGCTGGTCCGCATTCCATGATTTCGAACGTCACATCGTAACCAACCGTGTTGCCGACGATGACGGGGATGCGCATCTCGCCGCAAAATTTCGCCAGGTCTAACGACTTATATTCCGATGAGATATGCCGCACGGTTGAGACCGTGCTTTGCACAACGAAAACATCTGCACCCGCTTCCTGCGCAATCGCGCCGAACTGCTCGGCTTTTTGCGGAATAGAACTGACCGCGGCGATCGCACCGGCGTCTTTCATCTGCTTGACGCGAGCCCTGATCAAATCTTCCTGCACCGGCTCGAGATAAATTTTCTGCAGCAGCGCGGTGATTTCCGATTTGTCGGTCTCGACGACTTTTTGCAGGACCTCCTGCGGATTCTTGTAGCGTGTCTGCACGCCTTCGAGATTCAAGACGGCCAGACCGCCGAGTTTGCTCATCTCGATCGCGAACTTCACATCGACCACGCCATCCATCGCGCTGGCCAAAATTGGAATTTTCAACTCGATCGGCTTGGCGTCGCGTCGTGGAATACGAAAAGTGGTATCGACTTCATTCGGATTAATCGTCATGCGACCGGGGACGAGTGCGATTTCGTCGAAACCGTAGGTCACTCGCGCTTTGCGATTTCTGCCAATCCACATTCCCATAAGTTAAATTTGTTCCGGTTTAAGTCGTTCGTTCAAGCTTCCGCAACGTGGGCACCGCGGGAGCAATACGGGCGTTCGATCTTCGAACTCGAATGCGCAGATCACGCAACGCAATCGATAGCGCAACGCCCGGCGTTCGCGCCGGCGGCGATTCCACTCTCCCACTATCCAAAGTAAGAAAACCGCCGCAAGAAAAAGCAGCAGATAAATCGTGACCAGCGCGGTGAGACTGACGCGAATCACGGCGCGGTCAGATCGTTGCCCCAGTCAAAGGTCGCCGTGCCCCAGATCAAATCCGCGTCGCCGGTTGGAAAACGGGAGAGAAGAAGCTGATGCCGCGCTTGTTCGTCGAGGGCCGCATCGCCGGAAGAGTTTTGCAAAAAACAATATCGCACATTGCCGAAGCGTCCGAGAGCGATGCGGAATTGCGCAGCCTGCGGTGCATCCTTGCTCGAGGATTTGAATTGCAGCGACGGAATTTGCCCGGGGCCACGAGCGGAAATTTCTTCGGAAAAACGGATGCTCGTCGGCGTAACGACGGTCGTTAAAGCCGGCGTTGCGTAAGCGATCGGCACCGGCGCGGGCGGATTGGCACTCGGCACGCGCAAGTCTGCATCATTCGGCGGAAGGTCGTGCAGGACGGGCGTTGAATTGAGATACGACGGGACGTGTTCGACTTTCGGCAGCGCAAGATTTCCAGACTCGTTAGGCCGCTGCGTGTAGGAAGAGAGCGCGGGATCTTCCGCTTCGATCCATTGCAGCAAGACGCGCCCGTCGTCGGTATCGCCGGTGATCAAACTGATTCGGCCGGGCGGGGGAGTAAGCGCCACCGTCGGTGGGTAGATGATCTGGAAGATGTAAAAACAGAAGGCATGCAGCGCGGCCGATGCCGCAATAAAACTAATCAGCGAAAATTTTCGGCTACGCGGCGTGCTCCAATCAAAAATTGGAGTGTATTCGGTGGCCGTCATTTTGGCGGCGCTCCAGCTAATCCGACCGAACTGATTCCGTGCTCCAGCGCGGCGTTCGCCACGGTGGTCACCACTTCGTATGGGGTAAATCGATCGGCTTTAATGATGATCGGCCGGCCTTCGCGTTTCGCTGCATCGAGTAGCGGCCCAAGTTGATCGATCGCCACTTTTTGATCGCGAAAATAAATCGCCGGCACGGGACCGCCGGTGATGCTGATGATTTGTGGATTAACCTGCGGGCCTAAAGAAAATCGCGAAAGCGGAAGAGAAACGGACACGCCCGGCTGCAAGATGAAATTCGAGCTGAGTAACAAAAAGAAAATCAGGAGGAAGACGACATCGATCAGTGAAACGATCCCGACCCAGCCGAAGTGATATTCCTTCGTGCGAGTGAGCTTCATGGAAGCTGCCTAACGAGTGCTAGGTTTTGCCGCAGCCGATGGCTGAAACGCGATAATGTCCTTGTCCGCTTCGCGCTCGGTCAACATGTGCACCACTTCGATCCCGGCACGTTCCATCTCGTGCATGAGCGTATTTACGCGCGCGGACAGATAGCTGTAGGCGACAAATGTTGGCGTCGCGACCACCAGACCCGCGGCGGTTGTGAGCAAACTTTTGTAAACACCATTCGAAAGTTCCGTGACGGTCGCATAGCCGCCGTTGGAGGAGATCGTGCCAAAAGCGTCGATCATTCCCGCAACTGTTCCGAGCAAGCCAAGGAGCGGCGCGAGAAAAGCGATGGTCGCGAGCACGCCGAGGAAGCGTTCGAGTTTAGGTACTTCCAATTGTCCCGCTTCCTGCACGATCTCGCGCAATTCCGAACGCGGCGCTTCATGCCGAATGATC
Source organism: Verrucomicrobiota bacterium (assembly GCA_030948055.1). Lineage (GTDB taxonomy): Bacteria > Verrucomicrobiota > Verrucomicrobiia > Chthoniobacterales > UBA10450 > JACCTI01. Next base: position 5,989 of record JALZAX010000032.1, read on the forward strand.
GCCGCATGGATAACGCGCGCGACCGGACCCGGCGTTCCGGCCGATTCATGCAACGCTTCCGCGTAATTACGGCGCGCGATCAGATTGGAGAGTCCCTGCAAAAACTCCGCCACGTGAATGGAGGCGCGATGAAAATAGAAAAGCCGCTCTGCGAAAACAGCGATCGCGATGATGCTGCAGACCAGAATGGGCCACATGAGCAGACCACCCTTCTGGATGTAATCGATCATGCGTTTTGTTCTTAGCCGCCTTTGCCGGCTCCCGCAAGCAACGACCGTTCGTTAGTCGCGACGGTTACACTACTTTTTCGGCTTCGGCGGAAGCAGCGCGGCCGCGCCGGGCGCAGAGTTGTGACCGGTCTGGTTGCCATCGGCATCGAAAACGGTGTAGCCACTCTGCTTGCCGGCTTCATTATAGGAATAGACGATGTTACTCCGCACTTTGCCGTCGGTATTGAACTGCGTCTCCTGTCCGAGCCGGCCGTTAGCGTCGTACTTGTATTGCGTCTTGAAACGGAGCTGGCCCTTGCCGTCGTAAATTTCCCCGGCCGCGAAGCGCCCCATGTCGTCGAGGTTGTAGAGAATCTTGCTCATCAGTTTTCCGTCTTCGCTTTTCGTGGTCGCAACGGCTTTGTGGTTCGGGTTGTCGTATTGGTAGGTGGTACGCGAACCGTCCTGGTTCTGCGCCACCGTCACGCGAACCGTGTCGTTGGTGTTGTCAGTTGCCAGCTGCGCGCGAGTCGTCGAGACAACTGCGGCGGCGCAAAGCGCGACGATTCTCGGAAGTAGCAGCCGCATGGCGAAAGTTTAGGCGCCATAATTTTTCCCGCAAAGCGGCAATTATTTATTGACCCCTGGCACGCAAGGTGGTTAGAAATGGAGGGAAATGGATTAGAATGGCAAAGCCATCCTTCTATCTATGCGCACTGACTCGCCAACCCAAACCTTCTTCGCCGGCGAGTTTCGTCATGGCATCGACGACAAGAATCGCATCACGATTCCCTCACGCTGGCGCCGCGACGACGGCGAAGACTTCATTATTTTGCCGGAAGCGCAGGAGGAATTTCTCCTCGTCATGTCGCATGAGGAGTTCGCGCGTGTGATTGCCGAGGCCGAGTCGAATGCGTCGGTGCCGCCCCGCGAGCGCCGCGTTTTCCTCCGCCACCTGCACGCCCGCGCGCAACATGCTTCCTCCGACAAACAGGGTCGGCTGGTTTTGCCAGAAGATCTTTGCCGGGTCCTGAATTTGAAAGGCGAAGTCACGCTCGTGGGCGGGCGCGGTCGTTTCGAAATTTGGAATTCGGCGAAATGGAAGCAGGCCCACAAGGAGGAGAAAGCCACCTATCAGCGCGTGGCCGACGAGATTGGTCTCTAGAAATGAACACCAACGCCATCCCGTACCTGAACGCCCTGCGTTCTGAACCGCTCTCTAATAGAGAGGGCACTGAACGAACGCGTCTCCTGGCCGCGGGATCGACCGATCAGCTTTCCTCTTGGAGAGATTGGCGCGAAGGCAACTTCGATCTCGTCCTCGTGGGTTCCTGGCCTAACGAGAGCCTAACGACACCTGACGAGCCATGAACGCATTGCTTTTTGAACGGCCCATCTGGTTCGCCACGGGTCCATTGGTAATCGAAGAGGAGGCCCAGGAAATGGAAGACGTCACCTATCATCGTCCCGTTCTTGTTCATGAGGTCGTTGAATTGCTCGCGCCGCGCGCCGGCGCGCTGGTCGTCGATGGCACCTGCGGCGGCGGCGGCCACGCGGAAGCGATTTTGCAAACCGGCGCCGATGTTCTCGGACTCGACCAGGATCCGGATGCAATCAGCCACGCGAGTGAGCGGCTCGCCCGCTTCGGTGGTCGCGTGACTTTGCACCAGGCGAATTTCCGCGACGTCACCAAAGTTCTGGACTCGTTAGGCATCGTCAGCATCGGCGGGGCTCTGCTTGATCTTGGCGTTTCCTCGCGCCAACTGGAAAAAGCCGACCGCGGTTTCAGCATCATGCGCAATGGCCCGCTCGATATGCGGATGGATCCCCGACGCGAACTGACCGCGGCCGATATCATTAATGGCTACAGCGAAGAAGATCTTACGCGCATCTTCCGCGAGTTAGGCGAAGAGCCGGCCGCGCGGCGCATCGCCAGCCAATTGGTGAAGCAGCGCAAGGCGACGCCGTTTCGCGAAACCGTGCAGCTGGCGCGCGCGGTCGAGAAAATCGTTTGGCGCCACGGCCGCAAACACCCGGCCACCCAAGTCTTTCAGGCTTTGCGCTTGGAGGTGAACGACGAACTAGGCGCGCTCGAAGAAGGATTGCGTGGCCTAACGAGTCGTCTGGAATCGCGCGCGCGTTTCGCCGTAATCACTTTCCATTCGCTCGAAGATCGCATCGTCAAAAATTTCTTCCGCGATCGCAGCCGAGAAATGCTCGATCGACCGGAATGGCCCGAACCACGCGCCAATCCGGAATTCGCTTTCAAGCTCATCACCTCGAAACCGGTCGAGCCCGATGAAACCGAACAACGCGTCAACTCGCGTTCACGCAGCGCAAAATTGCGTGTGGCCGAGTTTAGATGAACCGTCCGCGTCGCAAACAATTCAATCCGATCAACGCCCCGGCGCTGGTGCGTTGGATTTTGATCACCGGATTTCTCGCCGTCACGGGACTGATTTACGTTTACCTCTCGGTCCAGCTTTACCATTCAGGCGATCGCAAAAAAGCGCTGGAGAACGAACTCAGCCAGTTGCGTTCCGAAAGCACCGTCGCCGCCGCGCAGATTGCGGAACTCACTTCGCCTAACGTGTTGCAGCGGCGTTTGAAGGAAGGCTATCTCAAGATGGTCCCGATCGCGGAAGCCAACATCGTGCGCTTTTCCGCTTCGCCCAACACGCGAAATGCCAGAGTCGCGCCGCCGGTGGAGAACAAGATTGCCGGACGATGAAGTGGAACAGTCGCACCCGTTGTTTGTGGGTCTGCTTCGGCCTCATGGGACTCTTCAGTCTTTTTTCTTATCGGCTGATTTATCTGCAGATCATCCAGCACGATTACTTCACCGCGATTGCGGCGGCGAAGCACGAAGTTAAACAACCGATTTTTGCGAAGCGCGGCACGATTGTCGCCGCCCAGGGCGAACTCCTGGCTAGCGATGTGCCCGGCGAAATGGTCGTGGCCGACGCGACACGCGTAAACGATGCCGAAGCGCTCACGCCTCTCGTCGCAGACACTTTGCAGCTCCCCTTCGATGAAGTGGCGGAAAAATTGAGCGGCGAAAAACGCTATGTCGTTTTGCAACGTTCCGTGCCGCCGGATATCGCAAAAACCCTGAGGGAAAAAATCAAGGCAGCGAATCTCCGCGGAATTTATTTCGAGCCTGATCCGACGCGCGCTTATCCGAACGGCTCGATGCTATGTCACGTCATCGGCTTCACCGATTTTGATCACAAAGGGATCCAGGGGGTGGAGAAATCGATGGAAGATTATCTGCGCGGCGAGGATGGCTATCGCTACATCGAACGCACGCCGTCCGGCAAAGAGATCATGCCTTATCGCGGGCAGGAACGCGGCGCGCGCAACGGCTTTGAGGTGGCGCTGACGATCGATCTGAATTTGCAGAACATCGTGGAGAACGAAATCGACGCGGCCGTGCGCGAGTTTCGTCCGCAAAAAGCCATCATCATCTTGATGCGACCGGACACCGGCGAAATCCTCGCGATGGCGAATCGTCCGAATTTCGATCTCAACCGACGCAACGAAGCGAAGCCGGAAGAAATGAAAAACCGCGCCATCACCGACATGATGGAGCCCGGATCGACCTTCAAGATCGTCACTACTTCTGCTGCCTTGAACGAACGCAAAGTTCGCATCGACTCGAGCGTCTTCTGTGAGAACGGAGTTTTTAATTACGGCGGGCGGCCGTTGCACGATCATCACGGCTACGGCGAGCTGAGCGTTCAGGACATTCTGGTCAAATCGAGCAACATCGGCGCGGCCAAACTCGCGCTCATGCTCGGCGAGGAAAAATTTTACGAATACATTCGCAGCTTCGGTTTTGGTGAACGAACCGGTGTTGAATTGCCCGGAGAAATTGCTGGACGGGTCTACCCGCCGCGTCAATGGAACAAAATCTCCATCACGCGCATGCCGATGGGCCACGAAGTCGGCGTCTCGTCCCTGCAGATGATTACGGCCATGTGCGCGATCGCGAACGGCGGAAAATTGGTTACGCCGCGCATCGTGAAATCGATCACCACTGAAAACGGCCAGATCATCAGCGAATCGAAACCGACGATTCTTCGGCAAGTCATTTCGCCGCAAACCGCAGCGCAAGTGGGGAATGCTTTGCGTGGTGTCGTGAGCGATCGCGGCACCGCGGCCGGTGTTTCGGTTCCCGGTTTTACTCTCTGCGGGAAAACCGGAACCGCGCAAAAAGTTGATCCCGAAAACGGTGGCTACGAATCCGGCAAGTACCTTGTTTCTTTTTCCGGTTACATGCCGGCGGATCGTCCCGCCTTTGTCGGTCTCGTGGTGCTCGATGATGCAAAAACTGCGACGCCAGAAATGAATTACGGCGGGAAAGTGGCCGCGCCGATTTTCGCGCACATCGCCGAAAAGGCCGCGCGTTATCTCGATCTGGAGCCGAGCGAAGAGAAGGTCGTCGAGAAACCTGGGCGCTATCCGCATCTTGAGCCGCATGAGGAAATCAGCAAACCGGTGCCGACGACGCGACGAGTCGCCTTAACCAACGCCGTTCGCCGTTGAGCGCTCCGCGTTCTTTTGCCTACACCTCATGCAGCTCAAAAACCTTCTCGCCGCCATTTCACCGCGCGCGATCGACGGGTCCGTTGATCGCACGGTGGATGGCCTCGCGTATGACTCGCGGCGAGTGCAGAGGAATTCCCTCTTCGTTGCATTACGCGGCGAAAAAAGCGACGGGCACGCCTTCGTCGAGCAAGCCATCGAGAAAGGGGCCACGGTGATCGTGGCCGAGCGCGACGTGCAACATGCGCGCGCCACTTTGGTGGAAGTAGAGAATGCGCGCACCGCTCTGGCCGATTTGAGCGCGGTCTTTTACGAGCTGCCGGTGCGCAAATTGAAAGTGGCCGGCGTCACCGGAACCAACGGGAAGACGACCACGACATTTTTGATCAAACACATTTGCGAGAAAGCGGGATTGCGCTGCGGATTGATCGGCACGGTTCGCTACGAAATTGCCGACCGTATTTTGCCCGCGGTTCGCACCACACCAGAATCCTTAGACCTGCAGGAACTGCTCGCGCAGATGGTGAACGCGGGCTGCAAAGCCGCGGCGATGGAAGTTTCCTCGCACGCCATCGCGCAAGATCGCACGCGCGGGCTCGAGTTCGACGTCGCGGTCTTCACCAATCTCACCCAGGACCATCTCGATTTTCACGGCACGATGGAGAACTACTTCGAAGCGAAACGGCAGCTCTTCACTGGTCTAACGAGTCAAACGTTCAAGAAAAAATCGGCCGCGATCGTGAACATCGATGATCGCTACGGGGAACGATTGCTCGAGCGCCTGCCGAAAGATTTTCCCGTCATCACTTACGGCATGGGCGCACGCGCGGATTTTCGCGCCTCGAATTATCGCGCGGAATTTTCTGGGACCTCCTATCAACTCGACGCCCGCGGCAAGAGTTATCTCGTGCGCGTGCCGCTCATCGGAAGATTCAATGTCGCCAATTCGCTGGCCGCGCTGGCGGCGGCAAACTCGTTAGGCGTCAATTTGCGCGATGCAGTTCTGAGTCTGGCAAAGTCACCACAGGTTCCCGGGCGACTCGAAGCCGTTCCGTTAAAACGACAATTTCAGATCTTCGTCGATTACGCGCACACGCCGGATGCGTTGCTTAATGTTTTGAAAACCGCGCGCGAACTCTCGCCCCGAAAACTGATCGTCGTCTTCGGTTGCGGTGGCGACCGCGACAAACAAAAGCGCCCGCTCATGGCGCGCGTCGCCGACGACAACGCCGACTTCAGCATCCTCACTTCCGATAATCCGCGAAAGGAAGATCCGGACGCCATCATCGCCGAGGCGGAAAAGGGAATGCGCAGCGACCGTTACGAAAAGATTACCGATCGCGCGCAGGCCATAACCCGCGCCGTCGCCCTCGCACAAGCGCGCGACATCATCCTCATCGCCGGGAAAGGCCACGAGACCTATCAGGAGTTCGCCGATCACACCATTCCCTTCGACGACATCCAAATCGCGAAACGCGCCTTGGAAAGCCATCCCGTGGAATTCTAGATGACGCGACCGATGAAATTCCGGGGAGCGCACGCTTGTAGCGTGCTGGTTTCGGCATTCTGCCGAAACAATCTTTTGAGAAGTTCGCCAAGGCAAAATGCCTTCGCCAGCACGCCACAGGCGTGCGCTCCCCAGATCTCCCCGACCACTCGTTAGGCGAAAATGGAAGCGCTTTCACTTTCTCAAATCGCCGCATACGCCGGTGGGAAATTGTCTTCGGCCAAAAGTGACATTGGCGTGACTCGCATCAGCACCGATTCGCGCACGATTCAGCCTAACGAGTTGTTCGTTCCGATCCGCGGCGAAAACTTCGACGGCCACAAATTCGTCGAGCAAGTCGCCCAAAAAGGCGCCGCAGCTGCACTGGTGGAAGAGAATTGGAAAGGGAACGTCCCGTCGACGTTTCCACTCATTCGCGTCGCCGAT
>JALZAX010000311.1 GCA_030948055.1 Verrucomicrobiota bacterium
GTGATGACATTCGCCGTCATGGCCGCGCCGTGTTTGCCGTAACGCCGGTAAATTTCCTGGATGACACTTTCGCGCCGATCGCCGCTCGGCAGATCGAGATCGATATCGGGCCAGCCTTTGCGGCTTTCGCTCAGAAACCGCTCGAAGACGAGATTGTTGCTCACCGGATCGACCGGTGTGATGCCGAGACAATAACAGACCGCGCTGTTCGCCGCGCTGCCTCGGCCTTGCACCATGACGTTGTGCTCGCGGCAAAAATTTACGATGTCCCAAACGATGAGGAAGTAACCGGAAAAGCCCAGCCGAGTGATGAGCGACAATTCTTCTTCGAGCTGTCGCCGCACTTTCACGCTGATCGCGGCGTAACGTTGCTGCGCGCCGAACCAGGTGATCGTGCGCAAAAAGGAATCCATCGAATGACCCTCCGGGACGGAAAAATCCGGAAAGGCATAACCGATATTTTCGAGCGAAAACTCGAGCCGATCGGCCAGACGCTCCGTGTTGGTAATTGCCTCTGGCAAATCGCGAAAAAGTTCGCGCATCTCGGCGTCGCTCTTCAAATGCCGCTCGGCATTTTGCGTGAGCAATTTGCCCGCGGCGTCCAGATGAGTGTGTTCGCGAATGCAGGTGAAAACATCCAGGACTTCGCGCTCGCGCCGCGTGGCATACTGCACGCCGTTCGTCGCGATAATCGACAAACGAAATTGCGCCGCGAGGTCAATCAGTTCGCGATTCGTCTTTCCTTCACCGCGCAAGAAATGCCGCTGCAGTTCGACATAGACATTGTCGAAACCAAAAGCACTCGTTAGGCGATTTGCGCGTTGCGCAAGATTCTGGGGGGCGCACGGCTCTGCCGTGCCGGCGACGACATTCTGTCGTCGCGTACTTTTCAAAGTTCGTGATCGCAGAATGCGATCACCAGCACGCTGGAAGCGTGCGCTCCCCAGCAACGCTACCAATCCTTCACTAAATTCGCATAGCTCGTTCCACTGCATGGCGCATTCGCCTTTCGTTTGGCTGCGCAAGTGCGCTTCCGTTAACAACGAACAGAGATTCGCGTAACCATTTTTTGTCGCGACCAGAACCGGCAGAATGCTGCCGTCTTCCATCGTCAATTCGCAACCAACGATCGGTCTCACTTCACACTCGCGCGCCTTGACCGAAAATCGCTGCGCACCGTAAACGCCGTTGCGGTCGAGCAACGCGACCGCCGGTAATTTCAATTCGCCGGCGACTTCCGCGATCTGCTCGGGAAAAGATCCACCGCGCAGAAAACTGAACGCGCTAGCGGCATGAAGTTCGACGTAAGCCATGGCGTCTTCATCTCAATCGTAGATTCCATCGATCTGCCACGACTCGTTAGACTCGTGACAACGACAGAGCGCGCCGTTCTCCAACGCGAGATCCCACTCGACGCGCGACCACGACTTTTCATCCCACCAATTTCCTGAGAGCAAATAGGGCCCGTCGTGTTGCACCACTGCATCACTCGCTTCGCGACTGCGCAGATGGCGTGGTTTGTTTTCTTTGAGCAAGACCGTCGCGGAGGAAGCAGAACGAAAACGTCGCAGGGCCACACATGGAGCCGTGGTCGTTGACGACTCGTTAGGCAATTCCCATCTGAATGGATCGAGATGAAATGAGTCCGGGCGATACGTATTTCTCAAGACCGGCGTGCCGACACGATTAGCGCCGAGCAAGCCAACCAATTGCGCGAGCGTTTCCGAAAGTTGCGCCGGATCGCGCAGCGCCGTTTCGAACAAACTGAATTGCTGCCGCGTCGGTTTGGTTGGCAACGCTTCGAGGGAGACAGCCACAATCGGCGCCGTCGAAGTGAAATTCTCGAGATGCGTATGCAACATTCGAAAGAGCGTCTCGATGTGATTGCTCGGTTGCGGAATTTTGAAAACGCGCTCGTAGGAATTTTTATCGCTGAAGGTGATATGCAGTTTCAGTTCCTGCGCGACCAGATAGTGTGCACCGAAACGCAAGGCGAATTGCTCGAGAAAACGCCGCAGCATGAAGAGGAGCGGTTCGCTCGTCTCGACTTCGTTTTCGAATTCGAACGATTCGACGAATAATTCCGGTGGCTCGACCAGCTTCAACAGTCGGGTCGCTTTTCCATTGGCGCGTTCCCACATCCGGACCGCTTCGCTCCCGAGACGACGAGCCACATCTTCTTTTTCCAAGGCGGCGAATTGGCCTAACGAGTGGATGCCCCACTTGTGCAGGATGGCGATGATGCGGGAAATTTCTGCGGCGCGTTCGTTCGCATTCATGAAGCGCGCAACTTCATGTCTCGGGTAGGGTGGGCATCTTGCCCGCCGCTTTTGGCGTCTCGCCAAAACGATCTTTTCCAAAGTTCGCGAACGCGAGACGCGTTCGCCGGCGGGCGAGACGCCCACCCTACCCGAGAGCGGAATACACGCGCAGGGCTCATCGGCGTTGTGGCAAGAGCCGCGCTTTCACGTCATCGGAGAGCGATGAATTTGCGATCCAGGCGGAAGCGCGATTCTCATCCGTTTTTAACCACGCGCTCGCGATCGATTCCATCTGAGTATTGCGCGTGCTTTCATTGGCGATCGTCTCGGCCCATTGCGCCGCGGTTTGCGGATCGGTTGTAACGACGCGCCGCGTGTATGCTGCGACGGCTGCATCACGCGATCCGCCGGCCGGCAAAGTCCCCAGCCATGCACCCGCGGCGTAGGGATCGTTTTGCGCCCAGCGATTGATCAAACTATCGAAGGCGCGTTCGCGATTTTTACCTTCAGAAAAATTTAAGGCCCACGCACTGGCGGCTTTCGGATCTTCGCCGGCCCATTGCCAGGCGATGGCCGCAGCGGCGCTGCTTTGCGATTCCCCGGGCGACATCTGCGTGACAAGTCGCGCGGCTTGTTGCGGATCGGATTCCGCCACGACCGCGACAATGCCCGGTAAAACAACATCGCGTCCGCTCTTCTCCGACAAATTGTTTGCCCAACGCAAGGCCGCCTGCGGATCGTTCCGCGCCCATTGCCGCGAAACATTTTCCAGTAAAGTTTTTCGTCCGTCGGCTTCAGTGGCGCGTGCCGCAAAATCGGCCGCCGCTTGCGGATCGGCGTCACTCCATTGCGAAATAATATTATTGAAAGCGTTTTGTTTGGCCGCGCCGCTGGGGAGTTTTTGCGCCCAGGTCACGGCGCTTTGGATATCGCTGCTGGCCAATTGCACCGCGACCGCGCTGGTTACGTCTTCCTGGATTTTGCCGGGCGGGAGTGTCGCGACGTATTCGGCCGCAGCGGCCGGCTCCGTTTGCACCCAACTCGTTAGGGCAAATCGCACCGCATTGCGTTGCCCATCGCCTTCCGGTAATTGCTGCGCCCAATTGATCGCGGCGCGCGGGTCGGTCAGTGCCCATTGCCGCGCAATATTGCCGACCGATTGATCGCGCACTGATCCTTGCGGTAATTCATTGATAATAGTGGCAACGCGGGCCGCATCTTTGTTCGCCCAACTGGTGAGAATATTTTGCAGCGCATTGTTGCGACCCTGGCCTGCCGGTAAATTATTCGCCCAGGCAAAAGCAGCTTCCGGATCCTGGTTGGCCCAATT
>JALZAX010000312.1 GCA_030948055.1 Verrucomicrobiota bacterium
CCTTGCTGCGCTCGCCGGCATCAATCTTTACCTGACCGTTTTCGTCTCGGGCCTCGCGATCAATCAGCATTGGATCACGCTGGCGCCGCAATATCAATCGCTCCAGGTGCTCGGTCACCCCGCCATCGTCACCATCGCTGGCGTTCTCTACTTCCTGCAATTTTTCGCCGACAAGATCCCGTGGGTCGATTCCGCGTGGGACGCCGTGCACACTGTTATTCGCCCGATCGGCGGCGCGCTGCTCGCCCTCCGCGTGCTCGGCCATTTCAATTCGACGGTAGAAATCGTGGTGCTGCTACTGGCGGGCGGCACGAGCCTGATCGCGCATACCGCAAAAGCATCCACGCGACTGGTGGCGAACACCTCGCCGGAGCCGTTTTCCAACATCGGACTCAGTCTCGCAGAAGATGCGGCGGTATTCGGCGGGCTGGCGCTCATCCATTACAATCCTATCGCGGCGCTGATTGTTTTTCTGCTCGCGCTGGCCGCGTTTTTTTATTTCGCGCCAAAGATTCTGCGCACCATCCGCGCGAAGATCTGGCTCATTTTCAAGAAGCTGAATTTTCCGGCGGATTTTAGCGGTCCTGTGACGTTGCCAATCACGCTGCCGTCAAAATTCGCCGACGCATTCAGTCGTCAAAATGTTTTGAGCGAAACAATCGCCTGGTCGATTCCATGTTTAAGCGGACGCGGGCGGCGCATCCCACCGAATCTTTTTGGTGCATTAGTCGCGACCAATGAAGAGCCCCGCAAGTTGGTTTTCGTAGCGCGCAAAGGCGGTCGCGGCTTCGCGCAAACGGTCGAACTCGACGGCATGACCGTCGCGCGCGAGCCGAAATTTCTCTCGGAAAATCTGGTTATTTTCCCAGCTGCCGGCAAAGGCCCGAATTATCTTTTTGTTTTCCCACGACCGAGCGGTCCGCTGGTGGAAGAGATCGTGGAAGATTTGCGCGCGCGTTTGAGTGTGCCGGTGGCGACGGCCGCCCACACCGAGCCGGAACCGGCCCTGCAGGCCTAACGAATCGTTCTTGTAGCAGCGGTCTGTGACCGCCGATTATCGGCGAATGTCTTCCGCCGAACGATACGCGGAATTGCGTGAGCGCGGTCGCGTCAAGGAACGCGCTCTTTTTCTTAGCGCACGCACGCCTGACGAATTGGAATTGCAGGCACGTTGGTTCGCCGGCGATTTCGGGAAACATTTTCGTTCCGTTGATGGAAAGGATATCGAGATCGTGCAATTCGGGACGTGGAATCGCGAAGCGGGCCCCGATTTTCACAGCGCCGCGATTCGAGTCGATGGCGGCGAAACGCAAAACGGCAGCATTGAATTCGATCTGAACGATCGAAACTGGGAGACGCATGGGCACGCAACCAATTCAGCTTTCGAAAATACCGTGCTGCACGTTTTCGTGAACGGAAGCGATCGCACCTTTTTCACTCGCACGCCCTCGCATCGCAATGTGCTGCAAGTGCGCGTCGATCCTTTTGTTTTACCTGATGCGTTTTCCTCCAACATTCCGCTCGCCCGGCCCGGTCGGTGTCAGGCGCCGTTGCAGGGGCAACCGGTCGAGCGTGTGCAGAGCATCATCGACGCGGCGGCGCGTTTTCGTCTGCAGCGCAAGGCGGCGCGATTGCGCGTGATGATCGAAACGCATGGCATCGACGAAGCACTCTTTCAAGAGTTGGCAGCTGCTCTCGGCTACAAGCAAAACAAGCTACCGTTCACGCTCGTCGCACAGCGCGTTTCGCTCGCGCATCTGCGCGCCCATCCAGGTGAAGCGGAAGCCATCCTCTTCGGCGTCGCGGGCTTTCTCGAAGTTACTGATCTGGCCGCTTTCGAAAAAGAAACGCGCTCGTATCTGCGCAAACTTTGGGATCAATGGTGGCCGCATCGCGACCAAATGCAGCGACTGATCTTGCCGCGCGATGTTTGGCGTTTGAGCGGGGCGCGTCCGCTAAATCATCCGCAACGCCGGCTCGGCGCGCTGGCCATAATCGCGCAGCAGTGGCCAGGGTGGATGCACTCGTTAGGCTCAGAGACCACGCGCGATTTTCTTTTGTCGCTGCAACATCCGTATTGGAGTCATCACTACACCCTCACGTCTGATCCCGCTTTAAAGGAGATGGCGCTGGTGGGTGATTCCCGTGTGCGCGAAATTCTGGCGAATATCGTCTACCCATTTCTGCTAACCCGCGGCGCCGACGTTTGGCCTGATTATCAAAAGCTCTCCGCGAAGTTAACCAATCGTCGTCTCGAAACCGCGGCCGCGCGGTTGTTCGGCAACGACACGCGCCGCAAAAAATTCGTTCGCAGCGTCGCGCAACAACAAGGCCTGCTCCAGATCTACGAGGATTTCTGTCTGCAGGACAATTCCGACTGCGCGCACTGTCCCTTCCCCGAGCAGATGCAGAAATGGATCGGTTGAATTCCGGATTGAACGTCGCTACGATGCGACTCCGAACGCGGGTGTAGTTCAATGGTAGAACGCCAGCTTCCCAAGCTGGACACGAGGGTTCGATTCCCTTCACCCGCTAATTTTTTTCCAATGCGGTTAACGAACAAATGGTTAGGCGCAGCGTGTGCGAGCCTCTTTTTCTTAGGCGCGGTCGGTTGCCGGACAACACACAAGGACGGCGCGAGGGCTGAAAAAAAGAAGGCTGTGCTGCCAATGGCGGTGGGCCCCACGCAGACCGGCAGTTATTTGCCGCGCCACGCCTACGTCGCCGACGAGACGAAACTCGAAGACGAACGCCGCGAACAGGCGAAGAAAGAAAAAAAAGCAAAGTCCAAGTCACGTGAGAAAGCGACGAGCGAAAAGCGTAAACCGGTGGACGAAGACTACGTCCCGCGCGGCGGTTTCCGTTAGCCCGCGAAAGCGGGTCGATCCATTGACAATTTTGCCGCTCTGGATAATACTTAACACGGTTAAGCATGTTGGGTTTGTGCTATTTGGCGCTACGCTTCCTCGTGAAGGGCGCTGATTATTCAGTCTCAACAGCTATACGACACAACGTCGGCCACGAGGTTCTTCGAGTAGCCTCGCAGAATAGATAGCTGGCTGCGCCGTGAGGCGGCAGCACATAACGCGGAGCTCGAACTCTGCGTGCAATAAGAGACATGAAAAATATATCTTACGCCGGGCGTCCGGCTCGCGATGGCGAGCTGTCGTCTATGGTTCAGAACAATCGCGCACTAGCCGCGACGTCTTGGAATTTCCAAGCGTCGGGAGTGCTTCGCGGAGGAGTTGGTCCAATGGGCAAAAATCGCACGTCAATGCGTGCTTTCCGCGCCTTGGGCCAAAACTTCTTCGACGCCGAAGCCAAACGCGGCGAACGCATCGATGGCGCAATTTTCGCGCTCATCATGATGCTCGCCGCCTGGCCACTGGCCGGAGCCGCACACGCGATCTTCCATCTGATGAAATAATTTCGGCCGGTTCGCTGCGCTGACGATTTTGTCGGCGCAGCGGACCGTTGCTTTAAAAAAGACGTTTCCTCTTCCGCGCTTCTGCGTTTAGTCACGCAGGGGATGGAGAACGAAACGTTCGATTCGATTTTCGGCGTCGCAACGCAAGGGAGCGTT
>JALZAX010000033.1 GCA_030948055.1 Verrucomicrobiota bacterium
GCGCTCAAGCGCGCGATCGCCGGCGCGCGGCATCATGTGCACGTCCAGTTTTTCATTGTGCGCGACGATGAATACGGACGCGATCTCCGCGCGTCACTGGTGGCGGCGGCGGAGCGCGGCGTGCAGGTGCGCATGCTGACCGACCGCGTCGGCAGCCGCGCTCTCGCGAGCGGGTTTTTCGCACCGCTCATCGCCGCCGGTGGGCAGTTTTATCTTTTCAAAACGCTCACGCCGCTGAAGAACCGCTTCTCGCTCAACCTGCGCAACCATCGCAAGCTGCAGATCATCGACGCGCGAACGGCCTTCGTTGGCGGGATGAATCTCGGACGCGAATACGCCGGCAAGGACCCAAGTATCGGCGGCTGGCACGACATCCAGATGCAACTGCAAGGCGACGTGACCGCGAGTCTGCAGGATGTCTTCGCGAACGACTGGCACTTCGCGAGCGGCGAAAAAATTACCGAGCGCGAGTACTACCAGCGCCATGGCGAGGACGGGACCTATCTCGCGCAGGCCATCACCGGCGGTCCGGATCTTCCCCAGGAACCGATGCCGAAATCGATCGTGATGCTATTGCTCGCGGCCACCAAACGCGTCTGGCTAACGACAGGCTATTTCGTCCCGGATACTTTGCTGTTGAACGCGCTCCAGATTTGCGCGGCCCGTGGGACGGAAGTGCGGCTCCTCGTTTCCGAGAAATCCGATCATCCATTTCTGGTCCGGATCGGGCGCTCGTTCTATGAGGAGCTGTTGGAGTCTGGCGTGCGCATTTTCGAATACGCCAAATGGATGAACCACGGCAAGGTCATGGCGATCGATGGCGAGTGGCTCATGGTTGGCTCGGCCAATTTCGATAACCGTTCGATGCGGCTGAATTTCGAATTAAATGTGCTCGCGAAACATCCTGCGCGGACCGCGGAGCTGGAGGAAGTGCTTTTGGGTTATTTCGCTGACAGCAACGAAGTCCACCTGGCGCAGGTGAAAGCGCGCCCGTTTCAGCAACGCATGATTGAAGCGGCGCTACGTCCGCTTTCGCCCTTGATGTGAACGGAGTCGCGGCGTTGGATTGCCGCCGCGGCCCTACCCGTGTTCAGGCTGGCGCAGAAGGTTGTCTAGAACTCGTTAGGCTGGATTGCCCGCGAAGCATCCGTTGCCGCCACATTCATGCCCTGGTCAGGGCGAGCAGGAGAAATCTCGACTGCACGAAACTTCCGGACGCTGGATATGCGGTCTAGCACGCACCTAGGCACCGGGTGAGAGTTTACTGCGGTTGCTTCTCCTTTGGTGAAGCTGCGCCAAAAAGGGAGAGCAGCGTCGGCAGCACGAGCAGGACGAGTGGCATGCCGAAGATGAGGCCGGAGATGATCGCGATCGCGAGTGGTTGTTGCATGGCGGATCCCTGGCCGATGCCAAGCGCCAGCGGCATCAGCGCGAGGATGGCGGCGAACGTGGTCATCGCGATCGGCCGCATGCGATTAATCCCGGCCACGATCAGGCGGTCGTCGCTCGCCTCCAGTTCGCGGTATTCGGAGTAATAGAAGATCGCGATCTCGGTCACGATCCCCACGATCATGGTCATACCCATGCGCGAGGTGATGTTGAATTCGGTCTGCGTAATCCATAGGCCGAGATAAACCCCAGCGACCGCGAAGGATATCGGCGAGCGCCTGCGCGATGTCGGACTTCGCTTCGAAAACGCGCTGCGCGTATTCATCCAGGACTTTCTCGCGGGTCGCGCGCTCGGTCGCGAGCACGCCCTGGTTACGATCGAAAATTGGAACATCCGCGGTGATCGCAAAACCTTCCGTTTGGACATTCGTGGTGTCGGTTGCCTTCACGAAACCGAGTGAAATTTTCGGGAACTGCCCGAGGATCGCCACCCGCACCCTCGCATCCTGACCGCGATATCCCTGCCGCAGGCCTAACAAGTCCAGGCGCCGGTTTTCCAGACCCTGCTCGAGCTGCTGCGCACTCGGAGCTTCCAGCCGTGAAGGCAAGCCAATCCCCGAGCGCAATCGCACCTCCGCTTCCGGCGGCACTCCGAGCGTGCGCTTCAAGATCAGTTCCTGCTTCTGCAATTCCTGCTCGAGTCCGAGCGCAATCGCGAGCGCATCCTAGCTCGACGATTCCGCCGCCGCATAATCGATCACCGTCTTTTCGTGCGCCTACTCCGCGCGCTTCAAAGTCTTCGCATTGTCGGCCAATTCGCCCGCCGCCTGCCGCGCGCTGGCCGCCTCTTCGCGCAAAGCGATCACGCGATAAACCAAAGTGCGCGCCATCTGCGCGATTTGCCATTCCGTCCACGCGATATCGAGATCGACCGAGCGCAAATTCGCACGCGCCGCGATCTCGCGCGGAATGAGAGGCAGCAGCGAAGTCACTTCCCAACCGGCGGTGAAGTTATAGCCCGTCTGCGTGCCGAAGGTGTTTCCGCCCGTCACATAATCGCGCTCATAGTTCACCTGTGGATTCGGCAACACGCCGGCCTGCACTACTTGCGCACGCGCCAGTCCGCGCCGCGCCCGCGCCGTCCGCAGCGCCGGGTTCAAATAGGTCGCGATAATCGCCGCTTCATCCGGACCAATCCCGCGACGCAGATTGAATGGAAGCGCGGCGTTGCGCTGAGTATCCGGCATTTGCGAGGCCGGCAAACGCAGCGCGCGGACGTAAGGCGCGTCCGACTGTGCCGAACTTGTCGCCACCAGCGCACCGCTCGCCATCGCGATCAGCCACCATCCGCGCCGCCTCGATTTCCAAACACGCCGCAGGGTAAGTGGACATTCCGGCACAGGCTAGACGTTCGTCTCAGGCGAACAACAGTCTATCGCAAATTGCCGGCCTTTTCGCCTGGATTACTTCTTCGCCGCCTTATCCGCAGCGGCTTCGTTCGCCTGTTGTTTCGGCGTTTCGTTCTCCATCTTCGCGATCTTGCCGGTTTTGGCGTCGACCAGGACCTCGGCGATGTCTTTCGAATTCGGCTTCGCGATGTCGAACGACCAAACCAACTTGCCGCCTTCATTCTCCAATTCGGCGGATTTGATTTTTCCATTCGGCACTTTCGCCAACGCCGTCTTTTGCGCGTCGGCCTGAGTGATTTTTGCCTGCGCTTGCAACTGCGCCTGCGTCTCGTTCGACTTGGCCAGCGCAGAACTCGTTAGGCCGACGAGCGCAAGCGCGACGACGGCGGTGATTGGGTTTAGTTTCGTTTTCATGGGTCGATTCTCGCCCCGCTCGGGGGGTGGGAACATGAGAGGATGTTCTCGGTTGGACATGCGAAGAACTCCTACTACCGCCGGTCACCCTTGCGTGTTGCTTCGGCGTTTCGTTCTCCATCTTCACGGTCTCGCCGGTCTTCGCATCTACCAGCACTTTCCGCGATATTCTTCGTGCCCGGTTTCGCAATGTCGAACAACCAGACCAGTTTTCCGCCTTCATTCTCCAGCTCTGAGGATTTAATTTTCCCACTTGGCACTTTCGATAACCGTTCAATGCGGCTGAATTTCGAATTGAATGTGCTCGCGAAACATCCTGCGCGCACCGCGGAGTTGGAGGAAGTGCTTTTGGGTTACTTCGCTGACAGCAAAGTTCGCTAGGCATCTTTAAGCAAGAGCGCCTTGCTGGTCGCTTCGAAGCGCGTCTCGATCTGGCTGCGATCGCTTTCATTCTCGGCCTGGCGGATGCCGTCTTCGCGGATTTTCCGGGCATGTTCCGCGAGGATTTCGCTTCGTGCGGGTGCGCGAACTTGGCCGCCCACGCGCTCGATCACATCGAGCAGGCGCAGAGTGACCGCGACGCTGGAGCAGCCGTATTCGCGAATTTGATCGAAGCAAGCTGAGGCGATGCCGGAGAAATTCGTCGCTTCGGTGATCAGCCGGAGTTTTCCGCCTTCATCGCGCTGGTAACGCGAAGGCATTTTTTGTTTGCCCGCTTGGACGAGCGCGCTCCCGAGCCACTCTATGCAGGTGATGGCGGTGAAGGGATCGTTGATTCCGGGCGAGAGGGCGCGCACCGTCACTTCCGCCAGTTGATCGATGGAATACTCGACGTCTTGCGTCGGTGTTCGTTGCACGCCGAGACAGAAAGCGTTCGCCAGCGCGGTCGTAATTTTCTTGCCGGCCTTGCCCTTCGACCAGACCTCGGCCAGGAGCGAACCTTCCGCCACGAAATTACCGGGACGGTGGTGCAGCCGCACGACCAGATCCTCTTCGCTCGCCAGATTGAATAACTGCTCCGCATCCAGCGCCTGGATAAAACCGCTCTGCGGCGCGTTCATCCGGTGGCTTTCCTCCTTCATCCAAGCCGCGACCTCGGGCGGTTCGTTTTCGTCCGCCGCGTCGTCCTCGTCTTCGCCTAACGAGTCTGGAAAAAGCCGATCCATCCCTTCACGCAACTCCGTCGCGACGCGTGCGATCAGGTTCTCCGCCAGGATAGAAGTGGAGACGTGGTGGATGAAGAAGATGAGAAAGCCGACGCTGGCCACGGCGAGGATGAGGCCGCACGTGACGGAAAGGAACGGCACGAACGTCGCCGCATCCGTCCCGCGAATCGTGCGCAGGACGAGCAGGCAATAGAGAAAGGTGGAAACAAAAACGCCGAGGACGAATCGCGTCGCGCGATCTGCCATGAAGTTGCGCAGGAGGCGCGGCCCGAATTGCGACGAGGCCAAAGTTAACGAGACGATTGTGATCGAGAAAACCACGCCGGCCACGGTGATGGTCGAGCCGGCGATGGTCGCGAGCACATTGCGCGCGCCTTCCGGTCCGCCCGCCCAGATCCATCCGGTGGCGCGGACCCATTTGGCCTTTACCTGCGTATCGACGTGGACGGTGACGAACGAAAGGATGACCGCACTGATCGAGAGCAGACTGGGGATAAACCAGTAACTCGTGCGCAAGCGTTCCAACCACGCGCTTAGAAAAACTTTCATGTGCCTTCTTCAATCCGGCGCGGAGACCAGGCGCAGTCCTCTATGCCACGCGACATGGACGCGCGCAAAGTTAGAGCCTCTCATCAGGCTTCGATGGCGGGGTATCTTTCCTAGCCCTGCTGGACGACGCCCGCCAATCTTCGAGTTTAGAGAACTTAGCTCTCGTTAGGCCGCGGAATCACACGCGCGACTTCGTCGCGGCTAATCCAGCCGCTGCGACGATCGCGATTTTCTACGAGGAAAAATCCGTCGTGCGTTTTATCGATGCGCACATTATCGCCGGCGGATAACACGAACGCCGATTTCGCGGAAGCGAACGGCGAGATGCGCGCCGTTCCTTCCTTGGCCGTCACGACGGCTCGGTCGAGCGTGTCGGGCTGGAGCGCGAGCGAGACTGCGGCCGCGCATAAAACCAGCGCGGCGACGTTGGTGCCGAAGCGCAGGTAAAGTCGTTGCTCAGGATAAATTCGCCCGGCCACAATCGACGCGCAAAGCAGCACCAACGCAACGCTCCCGAGCCAGGCCCATTGGTTCATACTCAGGACACGCGGCCCGCTCTCCCGCCACGAATCCGGCTGCACAAAAAGACCGGCCTGCTTGCGCGCGAAACTGAGGTTCGCGGCAATGTCGGGGTCGTTAGGCGCGAGCACTTGCGCGCGTTCGTAATTCAAAATCGCCGGCCCGATTTTGCCGACGCGAAAATAACTGTTCGCTAGATTATATAGGACGGGCACGGAATAGCCTTTGTCGTGAATGAGCGTTTCGTATTGCCGGGTTGCGTCGTCGAAATGTCCATCGGCGAACGCGCGATTCGCTTCGTCAAAAGTGCTCGCTCGAAGCCGCGTCGCTGAAAACAAAAGCGCGCAGCCAATCAGCAAAGTCGGCAAAATAATTTTCGATTTTTTCATAAGCCTTTCCTTCCCGCTTTCAGCCGTTGCAACTCTTGCTCGACCTGTTTTTTCCAACGACGAAAATCTGTTTTCGCAAAAGTCTCGCCGGAGAAGCGATGGCGATCGGCCATCTCAAAAACCGCGCGCACGCCGTCGGCGTCGCCGTTCATCCGCGTGGAGATTTCCGCAGCCGTGATCGATTCCGGTTTCACGTTCCAACGTTCGCCCAAACGCGCCTGCAAAGCGTGCCGCGCCGAATCGAAAAACGCGAGCGGCTCGCTATGGCGCATGGCTTGATCCATCTCGTCGACCTGCGCGCGAATTGCGCGATCGGCCGCGGTGGCACGCGCAAATTCCGGATCTGTCGCCAGTTTATCTTTGCGCCGCAAATAGAGCAGGGCCGCGATCATCGCCAGTACCGGAATTCCCGGGGCGAGGGCGAACCACGGATCGAAAAAGACGGGACGCAAAGTAGAAACCATCGCGCCGCTCTCGTTCTTGTTCGGCACCAAATCCTGAGCGGCCGGCGTCGCTTGCGGCGCGGGCGCAGCGGCGCCCGGTTGCTTTTTCGCGCTCGTGCCACTGACCGCGAGTGGAATCGGTTCGGTGGTGCGCGTGACATATTGTTGCGTCTCCGGATTGAAGAAGCTGAACGACAATGCCGGAATCGCCGTCAGCGAAGAGTCGTTAGGCATGACGATTTGTTCGAAACTTTTTGTGCCGGTGAAACCCGCGCTGTCGGCCGGCGCGAAACTGCTTTTCGGTTTGTAGGTCTTCCAGCTTTCGTCAGACGGCAGCATCTCGGACGAAAGGCGATCGAAATTTCCCGCGCCGCTGATTTTCAAAGTGAGCGCAACCGGATCGCCCACCGCTGCCTTGCTCGTCGAAGCTGTCGCTTGGACTTCAAATTTGCCGACGCCGCCGCTGAAATCTTTCGGCCGGCCCGCAGTTGGAAGCGGCAGCACCTTCACCGCATCCGGGCCGCTTTGCAGCGTGACTTCTTTTTGCTCGCCGCCGCCCAAACCGAAGGCGGGACCATTAAAGAAATCGTCAAACGGATCGCCGGAACTGCCCCGCGTTTGCGCGCGCACGACCACCGTCGCCGGCATCTGCGCGCCTAACGAGTAGTCGCCCGCCTTGACCGCGCTGATCGCGGAATGCCAGGTCAGGACGGAATACGGCTGGCCGTTGACCATGCGCTCGGCCTGCGCCGGTTTTTGATCGAGCTGATTCAAGGTGAACGCCTCGCTGCTCAAGGTAGGCAGACCAGTGATCGAGGCCTGCATGCCTTCTGGAAAAAATGCGTTCACTTCCACGGGCACCAACTCGCCGACGTAAAATTCTTTTTTGGGCACGACGATTTGCATGAAGCCAAATCGCGCATCGGCTGGCGCATTCACGGAGGAGGGCGCGGCGTTGACGTTCGGCGGCGGCAGCGCAGTCGCGGGAGGTTGCGCGCTGCGCCGGCTCGGCTGCGTCATGCCGGAGCCGGCGAGCACACGCAAAATCAGCGGAGTTGATTTCGCGCCATCCGCCTGGATTGCCGGAATCGTGAAGCGGCCGGCGCGTTCCGGCGTTACCACGTAAGTGTGCGTGCTTTGCGCCGACATCGCGCCGTTGATAACCTGGATCTGGGTCGATTGCCCGACGCTTTGGAAATCCAATCCATCGACCGCGGGTAATGACGGAGACGCGGATTGCGAGCCATTCACCGTCACGGAAAGCTCAGCGGTTTCGCCGACCGATAACTCGTTAGGCTCAATCGTCGCCGTCACTTCAGCGGCGTGAAGCGAGATCGTCGTCCCGAAGATTAACAGGGAAATCCCGAGCCGCTGCCAAAGCTGCGGATGCTTGGAAAAATCTTTTGTCATTCTCATCGTTACCAATCCTTCCTCGGCGTTTCCTTTTGCTTTGCTTCCACGCCATTTTCGGCTGAAGCCATGGGCAATTGCCGGTCGCCTTTTTGCAAGGAATCCAGCAGCTCTTTCGCTTCCTGTTTGCTCATCTCGCCCGGGGCGGCGCGTTCGCCATCGGTCGACGACTCGTTAGGCTGTTTCGCGTCGTTCTTGGCTAATTGCGGTGTCTGGTCTCCCTGGCCCGGCTTCTTCTCGTCCTGCGGCTTCTCGCCTTGCTGGCCAGCGGCTTGTTTTTTCTGCTGCTCGTCGCCTTTCTGATCTTTGTTTTCCGGCGGTTGCGACTGATCAGGCTGGCCGTTCTTCCCGGAGTTAGCCGACTGCTGATCCTTTGGATTTTGCTGGCCAGACTTCGATTGATCCTTCTGGTCTTTGTTCGGCTGATTCTGTGATTGATCTTTCTTTTGCGACTGATCTTTCTGGTCCTGATTCTTTTTTTGCTGCTGCTGTTTCAGTTGCTCCATTTTTTTCTTCACCAGGTCGCGATTGAATTTCGCATCGGCGTCGTCAGGCTTTAGCTTGAGCGCGGCCTCGTAGGACTGGAGTGCTTCCTGCCAGGTTTTGATTGTCTCTTCGGGCTTCGCCTTCTCGCTTTTCTGTCCGACACGAAACTGGGTGTTGCCAAGATTGTAGTAAGCAAGCTGCTGCATCTCGAGCTTTTCGCTCGGCAAGGTCTTTTGAAATGCATCCGCCGCTTTCGCGAAATCGCCCGCTTTGTAATCGGCCGCGCCGAGATTGAATTGCAGAACGGACGCGTTCGGATTTTTCGCGGCGGCCTGGCTGTATTGTTGTTGCGCGGTGGCGAAATTTCCTTTCGCGTAGGCCTGCTCCGCGCTCTGCGGTGAAGCCCGCAAACCGGCCGGCAACGCAAGCAAGCCTAACGAGACCGCGACCGCAGGACGCAGCTTCCGCGCTTTCGCCCGAACTGGAACCGGCACGAATTGCCGCAACGTCGCGCGACTGCGTTTGCGCGTGCCGATGAGCAATTCCAGAAGCAAACAGGCCAGCCCGATCAGCAGCGGCCATTGAAAACGCTCGAGGTAAATCTTCTGCCGGCGCGACATCAATTCCTGTTTCGGCAAGGGCGCGAGCGCTTGCTGATAAAGATGATCGAGACCTTCGCCGCGCTGCCCCAACGCCTCATACAAACCGCCGGTCGCCTGCGCGATCTCCTTCAAGGTTTTGTCGTCCAGATGGGATTTCACCAACTGTCCATTTTCGTCCTTCAGAAAATCCGTCCCGCCGTTGGCCGAAGGAAGTGGAATCAACTCGCCGTTCGTTCCGCCAACGCCGACCGCAAAAATCTTCAAGCCATCTTTCGCCGCGGCGCGCGCAGCTTCGACGCCTTTCGCTTCAAGATCCTCGCCGTCCGTGATCAGCACGAGGATTTTCTGGTTCTTCGCTTCCGCGCCGAACGTGCGCTCCGCTTCGTGGATCGCAGCCGCCACATCGGTGCCGCCGCGCGGAATCACATTCGTATCCAGCGCGTCGAGCGATTGCTGAAAGGCGTCGTAATCCAGCGTAAGCGGCGATTGCAAAAACGCGCTCCCGGCAAACGCGATCAAGCCCACGCGATCGCCGTTCAACTTGTTCACCAAATCGGTCACGGCGAGCTTCGCGCGAGTCAGCCGATCGGGCTTCACATCCTGCGCGAGCATGCTCTTGGAAGTATCGACCGCGAAAAGAATATCGATCCCGCGCCGCTTCGTTTCTTCCCAGCGGAAGCCCCATTGCGGCCGCGCGAGCGCGATGAAAAGACAACTGACGCCGACGACAAAAAGAATGCGCTTCAGATTCTGGCGGCGGCGCGAAAATGAAACCGTGAGCTGCTGTAACAAATGCCCGGCCGCGAAATTTTTCAACGCCGAGCGCTGCCATTGGTTGAAGCGACGAAGGAGCCAGACGAGCGCCGCGCAGGCGATGAGTCCGACGATTAACCAAAGAGGATCAGCGAATTTCATGAAAATTTTGTGTCGTTAGGGCAAGCGGCGAAAACGGGTTTGTTCGAGACCGAGTCCAGTGCCGAGGAAAAGCAGCGCGGGGAAAATCGCCCAGCCGAAGAGCTCGCTTTGGTGTTCGAATTTCTTGACCGTGTGCGTCGTTTTTTCGAGCCGATCGATCTCGGCGTAAATGTTCTTGAGCGAATCGGTATCGGTCGCGCGAAAGAATTTGCCGCCGGTTTCCTCCGCCACTTTAGTCAGCGTCGCTTCGTCCACATCGACCTTCGCCATGACCAGGCGCGTCTGGCCGAATTCGTCTTTTACCGGCATGGGCGCTTCGCCGCGCGCGCCGACGCCGATGGTGTAAATCTTCACGCCCAATGCGTGCGCCGCTTCGGCCGCCATTTCCGGCGAGACTTTGCCAGCGTTGTTCACCCCGTCGGTCAGGAGAACGACGATCTTGGATTTGGAAGCCTGATCTCGCAGACGGTTCACGCTCGAAGCAATGGCGGAGCCGATCGCGGTCCCATCTTCGACCGTGCCGATTTTCACCCGGTCGAGATTTTGTTCGAGCCAATCGTGGTCGAGTGTGAGCGGACTAACGAGGTAAGGCGCGCCGGCAAATGCAATCAAGCCGATGCGGTCGTTAGGCCGCGCTTCGATAAATTTGGAGACAACCGATTTAACGACGTCCAGCCGGTCGACGCGCTCGTTGTTCATGGTGAAGTCGAGCGACTGCATCGAACCGGAAACATCGACCGCAAGGACGAGATCGACACCGCTGGCCTGCACCTCGGTGCTGCCGTGGCCAAGCTGCGGACGTGCGATGGCGATCACGACGAGCGCAGCGGCGAGAAGACGCAGCGCCGGCAACCAGCGCCCGACGCGGCTGCGCGTATCCTGCGCAACCTCGCGCGCACTCTCGGCACTGGAAAATTCCACCGCGGCGACTGCGCCTTTGCGACCGCGCCAGAGCGCGACCAGCGGAAGCAGAAGCAGCAGCCAGAGTAATTCGGGTTGGGCGAAATGGATCATGACTTGGCGATGGGTTGGAGAAATTGCGCGCGCACGGTCGGCAAATGAGGCGCGGTTCCGTTCTTGGAGTGACGAATCGTTTTCGCAGACTCCGGCGCGGGTTTGGTCGCAAGAATGAAATTGCGTGCGCTCTCGTGCATCGATTCCATCTGCGGCAGATCGAGTTCCCAGCGCGCGAATTTCGCGAGATCGCAATAGCGCAGGAAATCTTCCAGGAGCGGACGATGCGCGGCCAGCGGCGAATCTGTTTGTGCGACGAGATGCCGGAGAAATTCATCCGTCGTGCGATGCGCGGCGCGTTCGCGAAAACGCGTCTCGATGTAGTCGCGAGTGATTTCCGAAACGGCGAACGAATATTCGCGCGCCTGTTCCGGCGTCATCAGGCGTCGCGCATTTTCGAGTCGAGCCAGTGCGAGCTCGAAGGGCTGCTTCGTTTTCGTCGCGGCGAATTCGCGATACCAACGCCACGCGAAATAAATCGCGGCGAGCGCGAGCACGATTCCACCCGCGAGCCAGAGCCAGCGCCAGGGCGATGGAATTGAAATGGGTCCGCGAATGTCGCGGATATCCGGTTCGGCAATTGACGATGCGGCCGGCACTTGCGCTGGCCTAACCAGTGTTGCCGGCGCGGAGTTGGCAGGGCTGGCCGACGTTTTCGGTTGCTGCGCAAACGCTCCGACCGTCGTGAAAATCATCGCGGCGAACAGGCTCAGGAAAAATCGTTTAGCGAATAATGGAAGGTTCATCGGCGTCTCCGAGTACGGGTTTTGAAAAAATTCATGAGCGGCGGGAGATAGGACTGGCCGGTGTGCAGTTCGAGCGAATCGACCGCTTCGGCGTTGAAGGCGTGCCGCAATTGGTTTCCACGATTTTTCGCGACCTCGGCGAAACGGTTCCGAACTTGTGGATTCGCCGTGTCGAGTTCGAACAGTTCGCCGGTCTCGGCGTCTTCAATCGAGAGAATGCCGACGTCGGGCAATTCCTCTTCGCGCCGATCCTGAACGTGGAGCGCGACGAGATCGTGGCGTTTATTCGTCAGGCGCATGGCTCGTCGCCAGGCTTGCAGCGCTTTCTCCTGATCGCCCGCCGCTTGAAAATCCGAGATGAGAAAAACGACCGCGCGGCGCGATTGCACATTGTTCGCGAAATCGAGCGCCTGCACGAGATCGGTGCCGCGGTGTTGCGGTTGGAAATACAGAATCTCGCGCACCACGCGCAAAACGTGACGCCGTCCTTTTTGCGGCGGGATGTATTGCTCGATCTGGTCGCTGAAAAGAATCAACCCGACTTTGTCGCTGTTGCGAATGGCGGAGAAGGCGAGCACGCTCGCGAACTCGGCCGCCATCTCGCGTTTGCTTTGCGTGGTGGATCCGAAATTGCCGGACGCGCTTACGTCCACCATAAGTAAAATGGTCAGCTCGCGTTCCTCGGTGAACTTCTTGATAAACGGACGGCCGGCACGCGCGGTCACGTTCCAATCGATCGCACGCACCTCGTCGCCGGGGACGTATTCGCGCACTTCGTCAAAGTCCATTCCGCGCCCTTTGAAGACGGAATGGTATTGACCGGCTAACGAGTCGTTGACCAGGCGACGGGTGCGAATTTCGATCTGCCGCACCTTCTTGAGAATTTCTTTGGCTTTTACAGGATCCATTGGATGAGCGTGGAGTGAACGGTTAGGGAACCGGCAGCGTGTCCAAAATCTTCTGCACGATGTCTTCGGATGTGAGGTTCTCGGCTTCGGCCTCGTAGCTGATCGTGACGCGGTGGCGCAAGACATCGAGCGCGAGATTTTTCACATCCTGCGGCGTGGCGTAACCGCGTCCATCGAGGAAGGCCGCAGCCTTGGCGGCAACGGTCAGATTGATCGTCGCGCGCGGCGAGGCGCCGTATTGCACGTA
>JALZAX010000313.1 GCA_030948055.1 Verrucomicrobiota bacterium
CCGCAGCCTGACCGAGCATGCTGAAGAGCCCGAAGAAAATCGGAATCTGAATCATCATCGGTAAACAACCGCCGACGGGATTCACGCCATGCTCTTTGTAGAGCTTCATGACCTCCGCGTTCATCTTCGTCGGGTCGTCTTTGTATTTTTCTTTCAACTCCTGCATCTTCGGCGCGAGCGAGGACATGCGGCGCATCGATTTGTTCGCCTTGTTTTGCAGCGGCCAGAGGACCGCCTTCACACAAGCGGTCAGCAGAATAATGGCGAGGCCGTAACTCCGAACCCAACCATGTAGAAGGTTGAGAAAATTTAGCAGCGCCTGGCTGACTAACTTGAAGAAGCCGAAATTCATGATCTCGGCTTCGTCGTGCGAAAGTTTCGCCAGCCGATGGTAGAGCTTCGGGCCGGTGTAAATTTGAAAACTGAGCGTGCTGGTTTGGCCCGGCTGCAATTCGAAATCGGGAATTCCCATCGCGCCTTCAAGGCCGAATAAATCTGGCGCGTCGGAACGTTTCAAATCGTAGCGCGCCGCCCAAACTTGCGACACCTTCGCGTTCAGTGGCGTAACAATGGTGGTGAAAAATTGGTTGCTCATCGCCGCCCATTCCGCGCCGGGAATCGTTTCGCGAAAAACCGCCTGAGCCGCGCGTTTTTCGACGCCAACGATGGGATATTTCTGCGCGCCGAACCAATTCACATCAGTTGCCTTTGGTTTGCCATCGACGCACCAGACGAGGCGCGTGTAAGTCGGCATATCGCGCGGGTGAAGCGGCGACGTCGCACCAAGCGCGATGAAATAATCGTGCGCCGCGTGCGGGCGCGCATCATCATTACGAAAATCGAACTGCATTTCCGCGACGTAGTTGTCTTTCTTTTCCTGCGTCGCAGGGAAACTAAAATGCTTGCGCACGGAAAGACCGTCAGTCGTGCCGCGTTCGTATTGCAGGCTGCCATCGGCCAGTCGCGCGAAAGTAAATTCTGCCAGCGCGGGCGCCGCCGGATTTTCGATGATCGCGCCGATGGGCAAATGCTCGGGCGAATTCAAGACGACTTCGCCTTTTCCATTCTCCGCCGCATGATTCAAAAGTCGAACCTCACTGATGCCGCCGCCACGATTCGTTAGGCGAAATTCGACATCAGAATTTCGCATCGTCTCCGTCTTTTCTTCAAAAGTAGGGACCGGTGTCGACATCGGACCCGACGCAGGCGCGGTCTCTTGACCCGTTATCGGTGCCGCTTGGTTTCCCGCAATCGGCGAGGCAGACGCTAATTCAGAAACGCTCTGCGAAGGCGACGCGAGTGCGAGCGGGCGCGGCGCAGCCGCCGGTGGATGACTACTCGTGTAGACGACGTAAAAGACCAGACCGATGGCACAAAGCGTAACGGCAAACCATGCTTGTCGATCCATACGCAGCGCCGCTCTTATTCACAAACCAAGTGGTTGGAATGTGTATGCGTCCGCGGGACAGGATCGCTGCCCTCTCCCCCCCACGGATGACAACGCCCAAGCCGGCGCAGGCCCAGCCAGCTGCCGCGCAAAACCCCGTGCGTCTCCACCGCTTCCAGAAAATAATGCGAACAGGTCGGCTGAAAACGGCAGCCCATCTCAGGACCAGCCAGCCACGAGAACATCGGGGAGAACGTTGCCTGGTAGATGCGAATGAAAAATCGGACGACCGGGACCATCAGGGCGCTAGGATAGAAGCGCGCTTTGCCAGACGCAAATATTCATCCTCCAACGCAGCATAGGTGGCGCGCGCAGCCGGCGGCCGCGCGATGACGACCAGCCACAGACCAGCGCGTGTTTCGTGTTGATGGCGCCGGGTGATTTCCCGGAGACGTCGTCGCACTCGATTGCGGACCACCGCTGCGCCAACGCGCTTGGAGGTAACGAAACCGGCGCGAAATGGGTCGGCTTCTCCTGTTTCAAGAATGCCTAAAACGAGTAACGCGCCGCGTGCGGTTTGACCTTCCGTCCGGACGCGGGCGAACTCGGAAGCACTCGTTAGGCGACGATCGCGCCCAAAAGCCAACGCGCGGTCAGGAATCACCTCAGCAGTAAATCGTTTCCGTCGCTGTACAGCAAAACTCTTCCCGCAGCCAAGCCGCGGGAAGAGTAAGCCAACGAAAACTCGCGGCTACGGACTGGGGCTCGCGCTGGTCGTGGTGCTCGTGTTCGTGTTGATTTCCGTCTTCTTCTCCACCGGAGGAGTCACCACGGTCGTGTTCGACTCCTTGGTCGTCTCCTTTTTGTCGGTGCCAGATGCAGGCGTCACGACGGTTTTGTCTTCACAGGCCGCGAGAAGGGCGGCCCCGGCTAAAATACATAGGAATTTTTTCATAATGAATGTGTTTGCCCCGACAACGGGACAAAGCTGATTCGAACGGAGGAGGCTCTCCGGCCTTGCGCAATCGAATTGAGCGACAAAAAGTGCCGCGCTAAAATGGCGCTTCGTATTTGAATCCGTGCGCCTCCGCCACCGGTTGGTTGGTTAATTTTCCGTCGCGCGTGTTAATGCCCCCAAGGAGGGTCGGTTGTTTCTTGCACGCGGCTTCCAGACCCAGATCCGCCAGTAATTCCACATAACGCGCGGTCGCGTTACTGAGCGCCTGCGTGGAAGTGCGGGCATAGGCGCCGGGCATGTTCGCCACACAATAGTGTGTCACGCCTTCCTCAACATAAACCGGATCAGTGTGCGTGGTCGCGCGGGAAGTTTCCGCGCAACCGCCCTGGTCGATCGCGATATCGACGAAGACGCTGCCCGGTCTCATCTTGCGCAACATCTCCCGCGTCACCAGCTTTGGCGCCTTTGCGCCCGGCACCAGCACCGCGCCGATTAACAAATCCGTCGTCGGCAGTAGCTCGGTCAGATTCGCTTCGTTCGAATAAAGTGTTTTCACATTCGGCATCGTGAGATCGAGAAAGCGCATCCGTTCCCCATCCACTTCCAGAATCGTCACGTCTGCTTTCAATCCGAGTGCCATGCGCGCGGCGTTCACGCCGGATGTGCCCCCACCGATGACGACCACTTTCCCGGGTAACACGCCGGGCACGCCACCTAACAGAACGCCATTGCCGCCATTGTGTTTCGCCAAATAATAAGCACCCATCACCACCGACATGCGCCCCGCGATTTCGCTCATCGGCTCGAGCAGCGGTAATTTATTCCCGACCTGGATCGTCTCGTAAGCCACCCCGGTCACACCGGACTTCAGTAGCGCATCGGTGAGCGGTCTGCTCGCCGCCAGATGCAGATAAGTGAAAAGAATCTGCCCCTTGCGCAGAAGTTCATATTCCGCTTTCAGCGGCTCTTTCACTTTCACGATCATCTCCGCTTGCGCGAAAACTTCCGCGGCCGTGCCGATAATCTTTGCGCCGGCATCGACATACGCTTGATCGGGATAACCGGAACCCACGCCCGCGTCTTTCTGCACCAAAACACTGTGGCCATGACGCGCCAGAGTCGTGGCGGTGGAAGGAATGAGCCCGACGCGGTGCTCCTGTTCTTTGATTTCTTTGGGGACGCCGATGATCATGCGGCAAGTGAAGAGTGACGAGTGACGAG
>JALZAX010000314.1 GCA_030948055.1 Verrucomicrobiota bacterium
CCCGGAGGCACAGGCAAACCAATGCGTGTCATCTCGGCGAGATTCGCGCCCTTGCCACCGAGCAACGGTTTCATCTTGCCGTCGCCATCCGCTTTGCCGTCCCCGAAATTGTAAACGTAACGCGTTTTCTTTGACGGCTTCGCGCCGTTGCGGGAGCTTCGGGAAGGCTTCGCTGCGACAGTACGCGCGCGAGATTTTCTCATTCGGTTGGCCATAGAAAAAGGAGAGAGCGAAAAACGCGGCAAGCCTATAGCCAGCGCTTTAGGTGTCAACGAAGCCCACCCACGTAGCGCCTGCTACGCAGAAGTCATTCGCTCGCTCGTCGCAAAAACTTCCGCGATGGCGGCGGTGAAATCGTCTACGCCGGTGCTCGGGATGATGATGGTGTTGCGGCGGCCGTGCGCTTCTTCGGTGATGCGGAGAAACTTTCCGCGATCGTTTTCGCGCAGCTCGACGTGGAAATGTTTCCGCTCAATCTGCAGCTGCTTGGCCTCAATGATGTGGTCCATGGGGGAAGCCGCGGAGTGTATCGGGTTCTCTGCGTGGAAGGAAAGGCTAAATTGAACAGCTTCAGGAGGCTGCGCCGGACGCGATTAACGCGAGCGTCGGCCGCGTCGCTCCGAGGTTTTCTCTTCCGCAATCGCGAAATCGACCTGCCGTTTGAAGACATCGACGCGCGCGACGAAGACTCGCAGTTGGTCGCCGATGGAAAATCGGCGGCGCGACTGCCGTCCGATCAAGCGGCGTTGCGCCTGATCGAAACGATAGAAGTCATCCGTGAGCGACGAGATGTGAATCATGCCGGTGAGAAGAACATCGGGAAGTTCCACGAGCAGGCCGAAGTTTTTGATATCGATAACGGAAGCGCGGAAAATTTGCGGATCGCGCGCGTCGAGCTGCCGCTGGAAGAACTCGAGCTTCTTTAATTTCACCGCATCCATCTCGGCTTCGGCGGCGTTGCGTTCCGTAGTGGAGATATGTTCGGCAACGGACGTCAGCCGCCCGACTTCGATTCGCGCTTTATTCTGCTCCGCCAAAGAACGGTGCACCACGAGATCGGCGTAACGACGAATCGGGCTGGTGAAGTGGGTGTAGTTATTCTTCGAGAGTCCGTAGTGGCCGAGTGGCTGCGTCGTGTAGCGCGCGCGCTTCAAACTTTTCAGGAGACCGATCTTCAACGCCTGTTCTTCGGGTTTTCCGCTAAAGGATTTTAGTAGCCGCTGCAACTCGACGCGCTGGGTGAGATCGCCGGCTTTATAGCCGTAACTGAGAACCTGTTCGCGATATTCGGTGAGTTTGTCCGGATCGGGATTTTCGTGGACGCGATACACCGTCGGAATGAGACGGTTCTTCAACTCGCGCGCGACCATTTCGTTTGCGGCCAGCATGAATTCCTCGATCAACTGATGCGATTCGTCGTTCTCGATTCGCTCGAGCGCGATTGGTTTTCCATCCGCATCCAGGCGCACTTTTACTTCGGGAAAATCGAGATCGAGCGAGCCATGTTCGAAACGTTTGCGCCGCAGAAGCGCGGCGAGCTCCCAAGCCACGTGAAGTCGTTCGCTCAACTGGTCGGTAGGCGGCGATTTTAGAATGGCGTAGGCTTGGCGATAAGTGAGACGCTTCGCGCTGCGGATAACAGTCTTGCCGAAGCGCACATTTCTGGCTCGGCCATTCTTTTCGAATTCGATGAAAGCCGAGTGGGTGAGGCGATCGACGTTCGGATTCAAACTGCAAACGCCGTTGCTCAAACGCTCGGGCAGCATCGGGATAACGCGATCCGGCAGGTAGACGCTGTTGCCGCGTTTGAGCGCTTCCCGATCGAGTTGGGAGCCGGGTGTGACATAAGCCGAGACATCGGCAATGTGCACGCCGAGCTGCCAACCATTCGTTAGGCGCTCGACATTGATCGCGTCGTCGAAATCGCGCGCATCGTCCGGATCGATCGTGACGATGAATTGCTTTCGCAGATCTTCGCGGCCGGCGAACATTTTCGGATCGACGATCTCGGGGATGCGCTCCGCTTCGGCGAGCACAGCCGGCGGAAATTCCGTCGGAAGATGGTACTTCCGGACGATAGAAAGCATGTCCACGCCGGGCGCGGAACTCGGCCCAAGAACCTCGACGATTTCCCCCTCGGGATTAACGTGACGTGATTCCCACGCGTCCAGCCTAACGACTACTTTGTCGCCCGTTCGCGCTTTTCCTGGCTGAACATAAACGTTGTGGGGGATGCGCGGGTCGTCCGGAACAACGTAGAAAAAATTTGGCGATTGTTGGAGCGTCCCCACGATCGTCTCGTGCGCGCGTTGCAAAATGCGAATAACGCGGCCTTCGGCGCGATCCGAACCTTTGGCGCGCGAATATTTTTCGTCGCGTGTCACTCGGGCCACGACACGATCGCCGTGCATGGCAGTGCCGGTATTTTCGGTCGAGATGAAAAGGTCCTGCGCGCCCGGTTTGTTTTCCTGCGAGACGAAACCGTAGCCGGCCTGATGAATGGAAATAGCTCCGGTGACGAGATCGGCTTCGGACGGAAGGACGTAGCGATTTTTTCGAATGCGCGCGATTTCGCCGGCGTGTTCGAGCTCGCGCAAAATTTCATTCAAACCCATGCGCACACCGCTTTTTCGGCCGAGTAATTTCGCCAGCTCGATCTTGTCGAGCGGCCGATATTTCGGCGCGCCGAGAAGGCGCAGAACCTCCTGCTTCAGTTGCGCGGCTTTTGGATCCACACGCTGCACCTACTCCGGTTGCAAAGCGGAATCGAATAAAGTTTCACTCATGGTAGTCTGAAGCCTCATGGCTGCGGTGCTCTGGAAAATCG
The DNA here is from genome assembly GCA_030948055.1 of Verrucomicrobiota bacterium. GTDB lineage: Bacteria > Verrucomicrobiota > Verrucomicrobiia > Chthoniobacterales > UBA10450 > JACCTI01. The sequence continues at coordinate 2,828 of JALZAX010000314.1, forward strand.
GGAATGACACTTACGACTTCGCACACCACGGCATGATCATGGGGGTCCTCAACGTCACGCCCGATTCATTTTCGGATGGGACGGCCTTTTTCGAGTCGCGCCGCGCGCATGAGCAGGCGATGCGCATGATCGAGGAAGGCGCCGATATTATCGACATCGGCGGCGAATCGACGCGGCCGGGCGCGAATGCCGTGCCAGCAGACGAAGAGCTGCGGCGCGTTGTGCCAGTAATCAAAAATGTGCGCGCAGCGGACGAGAAGATTTTGATTTCAATTGATACATCGAAGGCCGCGGTGGCCGAGGCGGCACTCGATTCCGGCGCGAATATTATCAACGACGTCACCGGTGGTCGCGGCGACGAAAAGATGATGGCATTAGCGGCAAAGTGCGGCGCCGCTTTCATCATCATGCACATGCAAGGCACGCCGCGCACGATGCAGGAGCACCCGCATTATGACGACGTGGTCGAGGAAGTGGCCGAATTTTTTAGACAACAATATGCGTTAGCCATAAAATGCGGCATCGACCCCACGGCGATAGCGTTTGATCCGGGAATCGGATTTGGCAAGACGCTGAAGCATAACCTGGAGCTGCTTCGGAATCTGTCGCAACTCCGCGTGGAAAACCGTCCGCTGGTCGTGGGCGTTTCGCGGAAATCTTTTCTGGGCAAGCTGATCGACGCGCGCGAGATGAGCGAACGCATCTCGCCGACAATCGCAATGACGGCGCTG
>JALZAX010000315.1 GCA_030948055.1 Verrucomicrobiota bacterium
CCTAAACGATCATTCGCACGAAGCGAATGTGCGCAAAGGCAAACGGTTGATCGCGAAAGTGGGGACGCTGATTACCGACGGCTGGCGGATTTCCCGAAAACAGGATCCGATTCCGCATCGTCCCGATCTGACGCACGCGGGAAATTTTCTCTACAAATTGACCGGCGCGGTTCCGCCCGATTGGCAAATCAAGATGCTCGATACGATTTTCATTCTCTACGCCGATCACGAATTCAACGCTTCGACTTTCGCGGCGCGTGTCACGGCTTCGACGTTGGCCGATATGTACGCGGCCGCGACTTCAGCCTGTGCGACGTTGAAAGGTCCGCTGCACGGGGGCGCGAATGAAGAGTCGATGAAGATGCTCGACGAAATCAAAACGCCGGATCGCGCCGAGAAATGGATGATGGATGCGCTGGCGAAGAAGGCGAAAATCATGGGCTTCGGCCATCGCGTTTATAAAAAAGGCGACTCGCGCGTTCCGATCATGCGCGAGATCGCGCGGGATTACGGCACACGTATCGGCAAGGAAAACTGGGTGCCGATTTGCGAGAAGCTCGAAGCGACGATGGAACGCGAGAAAAGTCTGTGCGCGAACGTTGACCTCTACGCCGCGCCTGTTTTCACAATGTTCGGATTCCCGCCGGAACTAAACACACCGATTTTTGCGTCGTCGCGTGTCGCGGGTTGGGCGGCGCACGTCATCGAACAGCACGACCACAATCGTCTGATTCGTCCGCGTTCGCTGTACGTCGGACCGGAAGAGCGGCCGTACCACGGGGTTGCGCACAATGGCGCCTAACGAGTAGTGACCGTGGCGCAATCTCTTCAGGAACAGTTTGCGCCGCAAAATCATTGCTGGGGTTGCGGCCCCGCGAATGCGGAGGGATTGCGCATCCGCAGTTTCGCCCAGGGCGCGGAAGTGGTGGCGGACTGGCAACCGGAACAAAAGTATGAGGCGTTTCCCGGCGTGCTGAACGGGGGCATCATCGGCACACTTTTAGATTGTCATTGCAATTGGACTGCTGCCTGGCATTTGATGCACGCTTTCTTCCAGGAGCGCCCCCCGTGCACAGTCACAGCCGATTACGCAATCAAGCTTTTGCGACCCACGCCGACCGACGGACCGGTGCATCTCTCGGCGAAAGTCGTCGAAGCAACGGAAAATCGCGCGACCGTCGAAGGAACTCTGACGGCTGGCGGAAAAGTGTGCGCGACCTGTCGCGGCACATTCGTCGCGGTCACCGAAGGTCATCCAGCGTTTCATCGCTGGTAATTTTCGCCGTCGCCGCATGGCTCGCCGTTTCGTCTTTGCATGGAGGCGAAACGGTCATGCACACCGTTACGCTCAGTTGGGATCCCTCGCCGGATGACGTTGCCGGCTACCGCTTGCATTACGGTCAGCAGAGCGGCAACTACCGGAACACCATCGATGTAGGGAATCGCCTAACGGCTGATGTGGCCAATCTCATCGACGGCACGACCTACTACTTCATCGTCACCGCTTATGACGCGAACGGCGTCGAGAGCGACGCTTCGGAGGAGTTTCATTACATGCCCAGCCCGGCCGTTCTTTTAAATCTCTCGACGCGCGCCTTCGTGCAGACGGGTGACAAGGTGATGATCGCCGGGTTTATCGTCGGAGGCTCGGGTGAAAAGAAAATCATCGTGCGCGCGCTCGGGCCTTCACTAAGTCGTTCCGGTGTGAGCGGAACTTTGTCCGATCCGGTATTGTCGCTCTACGCCGGAAATCGCGTGATCGCGACGAACGATGGCTGGCGTTCCGGAGACGCCAACACACTGCAAACCTTGAATCTTGCCCCGACGGTTGATGTCGAGTCGGCTATCGTGATCACATTGAAGCCGGGAGCCTACACCGCCATCGTCGGTGGAAAAAATAACAAAACCGGGGTGGCGCTGGTGGAGGTTTACGATGCCGGTCCAGCCGATGCGCCATGATTCGCGCGCCCAGGAGGACTCGAACCTCCGACCGTCGGATTAGAAATCCGATGCTCTATCCGGCTGAGCTATGAGCGCTTTTTGTAAAAAAAGAACCGCATTATTCGCGGCGGCGCTTTCTTACCACCTCCTCTCCCACTTCGCGAGGACGCGCGCGAAACTCTAGGGCACACAAGAGGATGTTGGGAATCAACTCCCGGAGTCGGCGGGCTGCAAGCCGATATAACTTTTCGAAGCCGCAGTTGGAAAGTTAAGAAGGCGCAGGTAGGCATCCTTTAGACTAACGGCCCCCGGAAAACCCGGTGGCGCGTGTCAGAATAAGAACCAAAAATTAGACGTGACATCGTTTTCGGGAGGCCTAGAAAGATGGGCATGGCAAAGCTCTTGGCAGGTTTCGTTGCGAGCGCTGTTTTCGTTCTTACGCCGACTCTTGTTCGAGCCAGTGCCAAAGTGGTCATTTTGGCGTTTGCGGCGGCGACTCCAGACTACGTCGTCCCGGCCGGAAAAGTTCTGCTGATTGAAGAAATCAGTCCGTATTACTCGGGCAGCTTTACCAAGGTGGTCGTGACGATCGCGGCGGTAGGAGAGAATCTCCAAGGGACAGTGACTGTTCCTTATTCCTTCAGTACCTCGAATGCGAACCAGCTCATCCAGCTGACGCGGCCGCTCCGGGCAGCGGCTGGGAGTCTGGTGAATATTTTAGATACCGATTCGGGAACAGCGCAGATCGTAAGAATTCAAGGTCTATTGATTGATCAAGCAGATCTTTATGCGGCAAATTTAGGCATTGATCTTAAAGCAGTGGGCGTTGCAAACGAAACACTCACCGCCACCGTGGAGCTCGCTACTTCCCGGCCGGCAATTTTAAGTTCAACCACCTCACTCAATCTCCAAAACTGGGTCGAAAATCTCACGCAGATTGTCTACCAACATACTTCGCAAGTTTATGATGTTTCTACTGCCATCGAGGGAGGCGATGCCAAAAAATTCTTACGTGTTAGCGCAAAGGCGCCGGAAATTCCGTAGTTTTCTCGACGTTCGAGGTTGTAATTACATGCTCGCCTCTTTGGACGGCAATGAGGATGTTCGCGCGGCTTATATCGAAGGAGTTCTTCGCGTCGCATAAGCTAACGAGAGATCCGCCATGTTCGTTATTCGGCGCGCATGGTACTAAAGTGTTCATGGGCAAGACGGTAATCCAGTCAGCGGCTATAAGCGCTGCTCGGCGAGCTCTCGCCATCGCTCGCATTCCTGCAAGTATACTGTTACCCTGCGCGCGCAGTTAGAAACATCATGTCTGGGAAAAGCATTAACTACAGTTGGCATCAACGATTCCGCGAACTCTACGACAAGGCGCTGGTCAAATATCGCAATGAGCACCGGCAGTTGAATAGCTTTTTCACCCCGCGCGAAGTCGGTGTGCTGCGTTCATTTGGTGCGAAACCGATGGAGCTTTTCGATTACGCGGAGGATTCGTCCGATCTCGACCCGGAAACGGCGTTGCTCATCACGGCGGTGCGGCGCGATTATTTTGTGGTCGAACAACAGGGGAATTGGTCGGAAAAAGAAATTTCGATGGAAAAACTACCGGCGAA
>JALZAX010000034.1 GCA_030948055.1 Verrucomicrobiota bacterium
GAATAACCACTCGTTAGGCATATGATGACCGATCTTCGTTATGCACTTCGTCAGCTGCTAAAAAATCCTGGCTTCACCGTCGTTGCCATTCTCACCCTCGCGCTCGGCATCGGCGCGTGCTCCGCGATTTTTTCGGTCGTGAACGGCGTTCTGCTGCGCCCGCTTGATTATCCAAACGCCGATCGTCTCGTCGTCATTCGAGAAACAAACCTGCCGCAGTTTCCGGAATTCTCCATCGCGCCGCCCAACTACATCGATTGGACGAAGCAGGCGCAATCGTTTCAAGGCATCGCGGCCGTTGCGCGCGCGCAATTGAATCTGACCGGCGAAGGAGAACCGCAGCGACTCTCTGCTTTGCGTGCGACGGCGAATTATTTCGATGTCTATGGCGTGAAGCCGCTGCTCGGACGCTGGTTTTCCGCCGAAGAAGATGCCCCGGGAAAAAATCACGTCGTGGTTTTGAGTCAGCCGTTTTGGCAACGCGTTTTCGGAGGCGCGGAGAATGTGATCAATCGCCAGGTGCAAATAAATGGCGAGCCCTATTCGATTGTCGGCGTCGGGCCCGCCGGTTTGGGACAGCAGGAAAACAAAGCCGAGGTCTGGACGCCGATGGCGTTCAAGCCGGATGAAACGTCGAACGATGCGCGCGGCGGACACTACATGAGTAGCGTGGCGCTGCTGCGGCCGGGCGTGACCGCGACACAGGCCGAGTCGGAGCTGCGCGTCATCGCCGCACAGTTGGCGGCGCAATATCCGAATACCAACAAAGGCTGGAGCGTCTTCGTCATGCCAATGCTCGAATACAACGTGCGTGATGTACGCGTCGTTCTCTACACGTTGCTCGGAGCGGTCGGTTGCGTGCTGCTGATCGCTTGCGCCAACATTGCCAATCTCTTGCTCGCGCGCGCCACGGCGCGTCATCGTGAGATTTCCATTCGTGCCGCGCTCGGAGCAGGCCGTGCACGACTCGTTAGGCAACTTCTCACCGAAAGTGTTTTGCTTGCGTTGTTCGGCGGCGCGGCCGGTTTGATCCTCGCGCATTGGGGTTTGGCTGCGCTGCTCGCGCTCGCGCCCTCCACTTTGCCGCGCACGACTAACATTCATCTCGACGGAAGTATCGTTGCATTCTCCGTCGCGCTTAGTCTGCTCACCGGAGTGATCTTTGGTGCCGCGCCGGCCTGGCTCGCCGCGCATACCGATGTGAACGAAGCGCTGAAACAAGGCGCGCGCGGTTCAACCGAAGGTGGCACGCGTGGACGATTCCGTAGCGCGCTCGTCATTTTGGAAGTTGCGTTTGCCTTGGTCTTGTTAGGCGGTGCCGGACTACTCGCGCGCAGTTTCATGGCACTGACGCACGTCGATCCCGGCTTCAATCCGGACAATGCCACCGTGCTTCGTCTTTCCTTGCCCGAGAAGAAATACGCCAAGCCAGAACAACAGATTGCGTTCGTGGATTCGTTGGTCGAGCGGTTGCAAGCGTTGCCCGGCGTGCAAGCCACCGGCGTGACGCAAGCGATGCCGTTGCTCGGAGAGTGGGTGCTCGCTTTTGCAATTGAAGGCCGGCCGGAAATCCCCCCGAGCGATTGGCCGAGCACCAGCTACTACGCGGTCACGCCGGATTATTTTCGCGCGATGGGAATTCGTTTAGTGCGCGGGCGTATTTTCACTCCGCGAGATGATGCGCGCGCGCCGCAGGTTGCCCTCATCAACGAAACTCTCGCTCGTCAATTTTTCCCCAACGAAGATCCGATTGGCAAACGAATCAACATTCCCAATGACGCACCGGGCACTCCGCCCGTCTGGCGCGAAATCGTCGGCATTGTCGCCGATATAAAACAATACGGCGTGGACAAGGTAACGAGCAGCCAGAGCTACGCGCCTTTCGCGCAGAGCCCATTCGATACACTCAACGTCGTCGTGCGCACTTCCGGTTCGCCGACGGCGATGTTGAGTGCACTGCGTCCGGCAGTTTATGCCGTGGACAAAGATCAACCGATCGGTTCGATCCGGCCGCTCCTGGAAATCATGGCGGAGAAAATTTCGCAACAACGTTTCGCAATGACGCTGCTGAGCGTGTTTTCGGTCGTCGCGCTCGTGATCGCGGCCGTGGGAATTTATGGTGTGATGGCCTACAGCGTTGCGCAACGCACCGGCGAAATCGGCATTCGCATGGCGCTGGGCGCGCAAACTCGCGACGTCTTGCGTCTTGTTCTCGCGCAAGCCGGAAAACTTGTTGGCCTCGGCTTAGTCACTGGGCTCGTCGCAACTTTCGTGGCCTCGCGCGCGATGGCCTCGATCCTTTTTCGCACCAGCGCCTACGATCCGCTCACCCTGACCAGCATCACAGTTTTGCTCGCGGCCGTGGCGTTGGTTGCCTGTCTGTTACCGGCGCGTCGCGCCACGAAAGTTGATCCCATCGTCGCTCTGCGCGTCGAATAACCACTCGTTAGACCAATATGCTCACCGACATCCGCTACGGCATACGCCAACTCGTCAAACATCTCGGTTTCACTTTCGTCGCCGTGCTGACTCTCGCGCTCGGGATTGGCGCAAACACCGCCATCTTCAGCGTGGTCAACGCCGTCCTGCTCAAGCCGCTGCCGTTTCCCGCGGCGCAGGAATTGGTTGCCGTCGGCATGACCGACACCCGGCAAAAAGGAACGCAAACCGAGCTGAACTCGCTTTCCTATCCCGACTTCTTCGATTTCCGCGAACAGAACCGCACGCTGGCCAGCGCCGCACTTTATCGCGACCAGGGATTTGCCCTAACGAGTGATGAAGGCGCCACCAGTCTGCGCGGACTGAAGGCCAGTGCCGAGTTCTTCGATGTGCTGGGAATCAAGCCGAGTTTCGGCCGCGCCTTTGCGCGCGAAGATGAAAAAGCCGGCGGCGGCCCTGGCGGTTTCAAAGTCATCCTCAGCCACGACTTTTGGCAGCAGCACTTCGGCGCGGACAAGAATGTGCTCGGTCGGACCATCGAGCTCGATCGCCGGCAATACACCATCATCGGTGTCATGCCGGCCGGCTTTCAGTTTCCGATCCAGAGCGATCCCATCTCGTTCTACGTCACGATCGCGGCGGACGCCTCGAATCCTGACGGCTCGAAGCCGCAGACCGAGCAACGTGGCAGTCATAGCCTCGAGGCCATCGCGCGACTGAAACCGGGCGTGAGTGTGGCGCAGGCGCAGAGCGATCTTTCGACGCTCGCGTCCACGCTCGAGAAGCAATTTCCCGACAGTAATTCCTACTTCGGCGTCATCGTGCGGCCGTTGCGCGAGGAATTGATCGGGGATGTCCGCACCGGTCTCTACGTTTTGTTCGGCGCGGTCCTTTGCGTGTTGCTAATCGCGAACGCGAACGTTGCTAATCTCCTGCTTGCGCGCGCTTCCGTGCGCGGAAAGGAAATGGCCTTGCGCGCTGCGATGGGCGCGAGTCGTGCGCGCATCATTCGCCAGTTGCTGACGGAAAGTGTTTTACTCGCTGGATTAGGGGGCGCGCTGGGATTGGTCTTCGCGCTCTGGGGTACCGAAGCGCTGGTGAAGACGATTCCGCAAAATATTCCGCGCATCGGCACCATTCATCTCGATGCTGCGGTGCTTTGCTTCACTCTTTTGGTCTCGTTAGGCACTGGGATGATTTTCGGGCTCGTGCCGGCGTGGCACGCTTCACATGTCGATCTCAACAGTTCGCTCAAGTCGGGCACGCGCACGGGTGGCGGCGGTGAGCGCAAAGGTCGGCTGCGCAACGGCCTGGTCGTGGCGGAAGTGGCGCTGGCACTGGTGCTCTTGATCTGCGCCGGACTCCTCATCCAAAGCTTCAATAAACTAAGCCGCGTGCAGCCGGGATTGCGCACGGAGCATCTTCTCACGGCGCAAATTCAATTGCCGGAAACAGCTTATCCGAAGAACGAAAACATCATCGCGTTTTTCGATCAGTTGCTGCCAAGGATTCGCGCGCTACCCGGTGTGGAATCGGCCAGCACGATCGTCCCGTTGCCCTTGAGTGGCAGCAACATGGTCACCACTTTCGACAAGGAAGAAGCGCCTCTGCCGGAGGGTCAACAAGCTGGCGCTCCGACACGCATGATCAGCGTAGACTACTTCAAGACGATGGGGATTCCGCTTCGACAGGGCCGCGTTTTTGACGCCAACGATCGCTTCGATTCGGCGCCGGTCGTGATGGTGAATCAACGCTTCGTCGACAAATTTTTCCCCGGACAAAACGTGATAGGGAAGCGGATCAAGCCTGGCTTCAGCGCCGATGATACGGGCGACAAAATGCGCGAGATCGTCGGCGTGGTCGGCAACGTAAAACATTTGTCGCTCAGATTAGAAGACTCGCCCGAGATGTATCTGCCGCAGACGCAAATTCCGTTCAACGTCATGTCGCTCGTCATTAGGACGACGGTTTCGGATCCGGCAGGGCTCACTGCCGCAGTGCGAAAAGAAGTGTCCGCGATGGATAGCAGCATTCCGTTGCGAAGCGTGCGCGTGTTCGATGAATACATCTCGCGCTCGCTGGCGCGGCCGCGTTTCAATGCGCTGCTCCTTTCCATTTTCGCCGGCACCGCGCTCGTGCTGACTGCCATCGGAATTTACGGCGTAATGGCTTATTCGGTCGCGCAACGGACTAACGAAATCGGCATCCGTATCGCGCTCGGCGCCGCGCAATCATCCATCTTCCGATTGGTTGTTGGTCAGGCCATGGCGCTCGTCGGCGTCAGCGTTATCATTGGACTCGTCGGCGCCTTTGCCGCCACGCGCTTGTTAAACACGCTTCTCTTCGGTGTTGGTGCGTGGGACCCGGTCACCTTCGGAGCGATCGTGATTCTCATTTCCGCCGTCGCATTTCTTGCTGCGTGGTTACCGGCTCGCCGTGCCGCCAACGTTAATCCGATCATCGCACTACGCACGGAATGAGCGGACGCGGTCAAGCATTCTGGGGAGCGCACGCTTGTAGCGTGCTGGTTTCGGCATTCTGCCGGAACGAACTTTCCGTAAACTACTCGTTAGGCCAAGAATCATCGCGTAAAGAAAAGTTCGTGATCGCAGCATGCGATCACCAGCACGCTACAAGCGTGCGCTCCCCAAACGCGGTCGGTCCGTCATGAATGATCTCCGCTTCGCGTTTCGTACTCTGCTCAAGACGCCGAGCTTTAGCCTAACGAGTATTCTCGCGCTTGGTCTGGGCATCGGCGCGACCACCGCGATGTTCGGGGTGATCTATGGATTTCTTCTGCGGCCGTTGCCGTATGCGCGGCCTAACGAGTTGGTCATGTTGCAATCCCGCAGTAATCGTTCCGGCAGCGATCTGGGCGTCAACTATCTCGACTTCAAAGATTGGCAGGAACAAGCGCGGAGTTTTTCCGGCATGGCGTTTTTCAATCTGCGCTGGAACGGAAATTTGGAATCGCGCGATGGTCGCACCGAAACACTCAAGACAACTTTCACCACAGCCAATCTGTTCAACTTGTTAGGCGTTCAACCAATTTTCGGTCGCAACCTGACCGACGCGGACGATGAAGAATCCGCCGCGAAAGTAATGTTGATCAGTCATCGACTGTGGTCGGCGCTCGGTCGTGAAGAAAGTTTGATCGGCCAGCCACTGCGTCTCGACGGAACGTCGCGGACAGTCGTCGGTGTGATGCCGCCCGGTTTTCGTTTCCCCTCGCAAAGCGATATCTGGGTGCCGATGGCGTCGGTTTTCGGGGCTTGGCTTAAAGGCGGAAATCCAAGGGACGGGAATCGCTCGTGGAGAGCCGACCAGGCGATGGCACGACTTAAGCCGGATGTGACTTTGTCGCAAGCCAGCGCGGAAATGTCGCTCATCGCGCAACGCCTCGCGCAACAATATCCGACCACGAATGCCGACGTGGGTGCTGCGGTGGTTGGTTTGCGCGAACATTGGGTGGGAAATCTGCGCGGCGCACTTCTGCTCCTGCTAGGCGCTTGCGGGGGTGTGCTGGCAATCGCGTGCGCCAATGTTAGCCAACTACTTCTGGCGCGGGCGACTATACGCGAACGCGAGCTGGCCGTGCGCGCCGCGCTGGGCGCCAGTCGCCAACGACTCGTTAGGCAACTTCTCACGGAAAGCGCGCTCCTTGGAATTCTCGGCAGCGTCGCCGGCACCATTCTGGCCTTTTGGCTGGTCGAATTTGTCCGCGTGGCTATTCCGATCGAGCTGCCGTTTTGGGTGAAGATCGACGTCAACCGCGGCGTCCTCGCTTTTTCCGCGGCGATCGCGGTCCTAACCGGTTTGCTAGCGGGCACTCTGCCGGCACTGCATTCCACCCGATTCGATCTCACCCATTCCCTGCGCAACATGGGCGGTTCGCTGCGGATCGGAAAAACGCGAGAACTCTTGACCGTCGCGCAAGTGGCGGTTTCGATTGTTCTGCTCGTCGGCGCGAGTGTGATGTTGCGCGCGGTCATGCAATTGCGCCGAGTCGATCCCGGTTTCGATTCGCATCAAGTCGTGATGATGGAGATGAATCCGACTTACAACGGCGAGGAGCCGGCGCAAAAACGGATGGATCGTTATTCGAAAATCACGGAAAGCATCGCGCAGATTCCCGGTGTGGAGTTGGTCGCGGCCAACAACAGCCCGCCGTTTGTGCCGCAGCGTCCGTGGAATCGCGCGGAAGTCGCGGCTGAAGGACAATCGATCGACCAACAAAAAAGTAATCCGCTGGCGAATTTTCAAACGGTTAGCTCCGATTATTTTAAACTGCTGCACATTCCGCTGCTGCAAGGCCGCGTCTTTGACGAGCGCGACAACCTTAGCGCTCCCCAGGTTTGCATCATCAGTGCGCGGCTTGCGCAGAGAATTTGGCCTAACGAGCAGTCAATCGGCAGGCGCTTGAAACTTGGTTCGCTCACGGAAGATGCGGAGTGGCTAACGGTAGTTGGCGTGGTGGGTGATGTCCGTCATCAAGGTCTGGATCGCGATTTCGGTCCCGATTTTTACAAGCCGAGTCTGCAACTGGCCTGGAAACAGATGCATTATTTGGTGCGCGCCCGAAACGGAATCGACCCGCTAAGCCTGGTGCCGGCCGTCCGCGCGCAGGTTGCGGCGGCCTCGCCCGAGACCGGTGTTTTCAATTTCGGTTCCCTCGAAAAGGAAATGTCGGATTCACTTTGGCAACCGCGTTTGCAAGGCTGGTTACTTGGATTTTTCTCCATCGTCGCTCTCACTCTGGCCGCGTCCGGTCTTTATGGAGCGATGGCATACGGTGTCGCGCAACGCACGCGCGAGATCGGAATCCGCATGGCTCTCGGTGCCACACGCGCGAGAGTTCTGCGGCTGGTACTGGGTCAGGGCATGCGCGCGGTCGCTATCGGTTTGCTCTGCGGCTTGAGCGGCGCGTTTGTCTTGTCGCGTTTGTTAGGCGCGGTAGTTCACCCGGGCAATCCGCACGACCTAACGAGTTATTTTATCGCGTGTCTTGCCCTGATGCTCGCCGCCTTGCTCGCTTGCTGGTTACCGGCGCGCCGCGCCACGCGTGTGAACCCGAGTGATGCCTTGCGCACCGAATAGTCGCCTAACGAGTACAAGATCATGAACCCCTTAATTACCGAACTCCGTTACGCCATCCGCATGCTGCTGAAAGCGCCGGCATTCACAGTCATCGCCATTCTTGCGCTCGGCCTCGGCATTGGCGCTAACACCGCGATCTTCAGCGTGGTTAATGCGGTGCTCTTGCGGCCGCTGCCTTATCCCGATCCGGACCGCCTCGTGCTCGTGCGCGAACGTAGTTCGGCTTTCGAGAATGGCTCGGTCAGCTATCCGAACTATCTCGACTGGCGCGCTGGTCAGCACAGCTTCACCGATATCGCGCTTGCCAGGCGGGAGAGCTTCAACTTCGCCACCACCGGCGGGGATGGGACGCCGGACCGGATGAGCGGGGCGCGCATCACTTATAATTATCTTACGGTCCTCGGGCTCAAACCGCTCATCGGCCGGGACCTTACCGAAGCCGACGATCAGGTCGGCAGCGCACCGGTCATTTTGATTAGCGAAAGCGTTTGGCGGACGCGCTTCGGGCGGTCGCCGAAAGTGCTGGGGCGGCAAGTGGTGGTGGACGGTGTGCAGCGCGAGATCATCGGCGTGCTGCCGGAGCAGGTAAAGTTTCCGCGGCTCTCGCAAATTTGGGTGCCCTTGGCCGACATGCGCAAAGCGGACAACGTGCTCGCGCGCGGAAATCATCCGGGATTCAGCGGCCTCGGCCGGCTGAAACCAGGCGTCTCGCTCAATCAAGCGCTGGCCGATTTGGACACGATTGCAGCCGCGCTGGAAAAACAATATCCCGATACGAATACCGGTCGCCGACTTAACCTGCGTTTGCTGCTTGAAGCTTCCGTCGGTGAATATCGGCAGAGTTTGAACCTCTTGTTAGGCGCAGTCGGCTGCGTGCTTCTCATCGCCTGCGCGAACGTGGCGAATCTGCAACTCGCGCGCGCGCTCGCTCGCATGAAAGAACTCGCGGTGCGTGCAGCCTTGGGCGCGAGTCGTTGGGCGTTGGCGCGTCAGCTTCTCACCGAAAGCACTTTGCTCGCGCTGGTCGGCGCGGCCGCGGGCGTGATTCTCGCCATCTGGAGTCTGGACGCGATCATTGGCCTCTCGCCGCAAAACATTCCGCGCTTTAAAGAAACGCGCATCGACGGAACAGCTTTACTGTTCACCGGTCTCGTAGGCCTGGCTGCGGGAATTCTCGCGGGTATCTGGCCGGCGTGGCGAATCTCGAACACGGCCGCGCTCTCGGTGGTGTTGCATGAAGCTGGGACGCGCGGCGGCAGTGGCGGCGCCGCTCGGCAACGTGCGCGCTCTGCTCTCGTCATCACGCAAGTTGCGCTCGCCGTCATCCTGCTGGCGGGCGCGGGTCTGACTCTGAAAAGTTTCTGGCGCGCACAAAACGCCCCGCTCAATTTCGATCCGCACAATATCCTTCTCGCAGCGATCGATCTGCCGAAAGCCGGCTACGATCGCATCGACGAAAAAGGAAATTCGGTCATAGACGACGATAAGACGCGTGCGTTCTACAGTCGATTGCTCGATCGCGTTCGCGTCCTGCCAGGCGTCGAAGCAGCGGCGATCGGTGCGAATATTCCTTTCGACGAAAACGAATGGGACAGCGGCTTCCACGTCACGGGCACGCCCAATGCCGAGCCGGGCAAAGAGCCGTCGGCCGAGATCAACATCGTCTCATCGGATTATTTCAAAGTGATGAAGATGCCGATCATTCGTGGGCGCGCCTTTGGGCCGGAAGATATCGCGGACATGAATCGCTCCCGCTCGGTCATCATCGACCAAACCTTTGCGGAAAAATATTTCCCGGGGCGCGACCCGATCGGTTTAAACATTGACGATAATCAGCGGCCCAACACCGACACGCTAGCGGAGGCGGCGAAATATCCGCCGCTCATTATTGTCGGCGTGGTCGCGCGCACGCGGAACGAAGCGCCCGGTGAAGATAACGTGGAGAAGCTCGGTTTCGTGCACATGTATTTTTCCTCCGAGCAGAACCCGGCCAACAGCAACATGCTCATGCTGCGCGTAAGAGGCGGCGATCCGAAAACGCTCGTTCCACTCGTTAGGCGCGAAGTGCAGGCGATCGATCCGGCGCAGCCGATCGGCGCGGTAGCGACGATGGAGGAAAACATCGGCGCCAGTCTCGCGACGCGTCGGCTAACGATGATGTTGCTCGGCACCTTCGCCGCTCTCGCGCTTTTGCTCGCGAGCGTAGGGCTCTACGGCGTGATGGCGCTGAGCGTGACGCAACGGACGCGCGAGTTGGGAATTCGCCTCGCGCTCGGTGCGGCGCGCGCCGATGTTTTCCGTCTGGTTCTCGGACAAGGCGCGGCGCTCATTGCCATGGGACTTCTGCTGGGTTTGATCGGCGCGCTTGGAACCGGTCGCGCCCTAACGAGTGTTCTTTATAACGTTGGCGCGGTTGACCTGCCGGCCTTAACGACATCGCTCATTTCGCTGAGCGCAGTGGCCATGCTGGCGTGTTTTTTTCCGGCACGGCGGGCGACGCGCGTCGATCCCATGGTCGCGCTGCGCGAAGAATGATGTAACCGCTCGTTAGGCGATTTCGTCGCTGATGATGAAGAATTTCTTCAGGATGGCGCGGCCGAAATTAGTCGTTAGGGCAACATCGGCGGCGTCGCGTCCTACCGCCATGACGATGCGGCCGATGCGCGGCTTGTTATGTCGCGCGTCGAAAGTGTACCAGCGTCCACCCAGATAAGCTTCGAGCCAGCCGCTAAAATCCATCGGCAAAACCACCGGAACGCCGATGTCGCCCATGTAGCCGGTGGTGTATCGCGCCGGAATATTCATGCAGCGCATGAATGCGATCGTGAGATGACTGAAGTCGCGGCAGACGCCGCGGCCGTCGTTGTAAACGTCGAACGCCGATTTGGTCGAGTCGGCATGTTGATAGTTAAAAGTGATGTGGCTGTGCACCCAATCGCAGATCGCCTGCGCGCGCGGCCCGCCCGGCTGCGTTTTGCCGAAAAGCTGCCATGCCATGTCGGAGAGCTTATCGACTTCGCAGTAACGACTCGTTAGGAGAAACGGCAGCACCTCATCCGGCAAATCCTCGATGTTGGCCTGCGTCGCGTTTGGCACCTGCGCATCGGGCAGGCCGCTATCTTCGATCATCGTTTCGAGCGACATTCGAATATTCCCCGCCGGCGCTACGATGCGGGCGCAGCGATTACCGTAGAGATCGGTAAAATCGTGTAGCGGAATATTCGGCTCGACCACGATTTTTTCCTCCGCGAGCAAATCTTTTTGCCGCGACGGGTGTACATAAAGCATCAGGATCATCGGCGTCGGACCGACGACTTCGAATTCAATATCGAAACCGATTTTGATCTTCATGAGTGCCCGCCGAAGTTGCCACACATTCGGTTCTTGGCTAACTAACGGATGCTTCCAAAATTTACCGGCACACTTCCAGACGACGCGCCTGCGCTGGAGCGTGCGTTGAATGAGAGTCTCGAACGGTTCTTCGGTTTGCAGACTAAAGTCGTGACGGTGACAAGTCCTTCGCCACAGCAGCTCGAGATATCGGCGACCGTTTCCGAATTAGAAACGGCGATCACGCAAATCGCGAAAGGCGAAGCGAAGAAACAAGGCGTCGCGCTGGAAGAGGTACGCCTAAATTTCCGTCAACTTGGTCCGCGCGCCTTGGAAGTGGAAGGAAATGTCCGCGCGAAAAAAATGGTTTTCACCACGACAGTTCGGATCACGGGCCGCTTAGAAATCACCGAGCAGCTCACGGCTACGATTTCCAATCTTAATTGCACTGGTGAAGGCGCGATCGGTTCGATGGCCTGCGCATTTATTTCCCCGCGGTTGGGTAAGTTGAACGGCCAGAGTCTGCTGCTGACTTCACTGGTGAACAGCGAAGGGCCGCTGCGCGATGTGCGCCTCAGCGCCGATGAAAAACTCACGATTTCCGCGGAGTTCGCAGCCTGAGAAACCGCTTGCAAATCGAGGCATTCCCTCTACCTTCCGCGTTCCTTTATGGCGAAAACCTCCTGGATTAACCGCAACAACCGCAAGCGAGACACGGTGAAGAAATACGCCGCGCTCCGCGCTGAGTTGAAGGCAAAAAAGGATTACGCTGGGCTTACGCAGCTGCCGCGTGATGCGAGCCCGACTCGTGTCGTGAACCGTTGTGAGGTCAGCGGCCGCCGTCGCGCGTTCATTCGCCGGTTCAAAGTTTCGCGTCTCACTTTTCGCGAGCTCGCTTCCGCCGGGTTTATTCCGGGCGTGACGAAGTCGAGCTGGTAGCATTTCGCGCGTTGGGGTTCGGGTGCGGGGCGCATCCGTCTGATGAGTATTTCTTTTTTTGCATTCATTGCTTTTGCGCCGCCGGCGCAGGCTATTATTGAACACTGGGATTCGCCCGAACTTTTGCTCGGCAAACTAGCTGCGATTTTCGCGTTGGTTTTGCTCAACGGCTTTTTCGTCGCCTGCGAATTTTCCATCATCAAGGTTCGCATCAGTCAGCTCGATGCACTGGTGGAAGAGGGGAACACGCGTGCACTTTTCGCGCGGCACGTGCGTAGCCATCTCGACGCTTATCTTTCCGCGACACAACTCGGTGTCACTTTAGCGAGTCTGGCCCTCGGCTGGATCGGCGAGGAATTTCTCGAGCAGATGCTGGAGCCGTTCTTCGGTTTGGTCGGCGTTCATTCGCATGCAGTGGTGACGGCGATAGCGGTCGCGCTCGCATTTTTCGGTATCACCTTTCTGCACATCGTTTTTGGCGAGTTGGCACCGAAATATATTGCGATTGCGAATCCGTTGCCGGTAGCGCTGCGACTCGTTAGGCCGCTCGGCGGGTTCTATGTTTTGTTCAAACCCGTCATTTGGCTGTTGCACAAGTCCTCGAATTTTTTGCTGCGCGGATTATTGCGCATCGAGCCGGTGCCGAGTGCCGAGCTGGCACATAGCGAAGAAGAACTGCGACTCATTCTCGATCAGAGCGAGAAATCTGACGAAGT
>JALZAX010000316.1 GCA_030948055.1 Verrucomicrobiota bacterium
TTAGGCGAACCGAGCAAGGTGAAGAAGCGGCCGATGATCGAGCCGGTGCCGCGCTGCAATCTTCCGGAAGTTTTGTTCGCGATCGCGTGCGCCTCGCCCGCGTCGCGCAAGGCGAGAAATTTCGTCGCGATCAGCCCGAGCGCGTCGTCCCACGAGCACGGCTCGAATTTGGAATCCTGCGAACCTTTCTCACCCCCGACACGCTTGAGAGGACTCGTTAGGCGTAACTGATTGTAATAGAGCTGCGTCATCATCGGCCCTTTCACGCAGAGCCCGCCGTCCTGCACCGGGTCCGCCGTTTCGCCCAGGACATCGATGATGCGCCCATCCTTCAGGTGAACCTTCAGCCGGCAGTTCGAATTGCAGAATTGGCAGGCGCTATCCACGATCGTATCCGGCTGGAGCGCGCCCGACGATTTCGTGAAATCAAATCCTTCCGGCGGCGGCGCGGTCTGCGGATAGAGCCCATCGGCGCCGGCTTGCGCCGCGCGGTTAAGCAAAGGCGACGCTCCGAACTCAAAGCGGAATGGCTTGAACACCAGGCCGGTCTTGAAACCGACGTTGAAATCATCCTCAGCATCCCCGCCGACGGTGCTGAAAACCTGGAGGACCAGCGTCCCCTGCGGCGCGGTGTCCGCGGTCGGGATATTGTTCAGACCACTGGGCGTGGCGTGCAGATCGCAAACAATGAGGCAGAGCAGGAAAACGGAACGAGACGAGACAGGAATAATTTCGACATAATTGATTACAAGATTGTATGCGCAGGCAGGCATATTAAATTCCATGCTTTATTGTCGAGTCGAACCTGAAAATATTTATAGTCACCCCATGCGCCGGACTGATTGCACCGAAATCCTGAAGGCTTTGGCGGATCGCAACCGCATCCGTCTGGTCAGCGCTTTGGTCGCGCGCGAGTTGAGCGTGAATGATCTCGCCGCCGCGCTCGCCCTATCGCAATACAACGTCTCCAAGCATCTTCGAGTCCTGCGCCATGCCGGGATCGTGAGCGTGCGCGCCGCGGGCACGAGCCGGAAGTATGCGATCGCCCCGAAATTTAATCAACGCATCGATCCAAAAAGTAAGACGCTCGACTTCGGCTGTTGTTCCTTCGACTTCGATCGCCTGGCCCATTAAAAACGCCAGATGAAATTTTTGCGTCCGCCGTCACTCTTCCAAGCGTAGAACATAGCCTGGAAACGTATGAGCTTGATCAACACCGAATCCGAAGTCCGCAAACGCTACGCCGCCGGCGCGCAAGCCTCCGAGGCGAAACTCTGTTGCCCGGTCGATTACAACACCGAATACCTCAAGATCATTCCGCAGGAAGTGATCGAGCGTGATTACGGCTGCGGCGACCCGAGCAAATATCTGCGTGCGGGCGAGACCGTGCTCGATCTGGGAAGCGGGACCGGCAAGATCTGCTTCATCGCCGCGCAGGTAGTCGGAGCAGCGGGCAAGGTGATCGGGGTTGATATGACCGACGAAATGCTGACGGTGGCGCGCAAGAATGCGCCCATCGTCGCGGATCGTGTCGGCTACGCGAATGTCGATTTCCGCAAGGGTCGCATCCAGGATTTGGCGCTCGATCTTGATCGGCTCGACGCGGAGTTGAAACAACGCCCGATCAGCGATGCTGCTTCATTTCTCGCGGCGGATGAGCTCGCGCAGGAGCTGCGGGTGAAGCATCCCCTGGTCGCGAGCGATTCAGTGGACGTGGTGGTCTCGAATTGCGTGCTGAATCTGGTCGAGGCGAATGCGAAGCGACAGCTCTTCGAGGAAATCTTCCGGGTCCTGAAAATTGGCGGACGCGCGGTCATTTCCGATATCGTCTGTGATGAGGAAGTGCCGCAGCATCTGCAAAATGATCCCGAGTTGTGGAGCGGTTGCATCTCCGGCGCGCTGACGGAAGACGGCTTCGTCTCGGCGTTCACCGATGCCGGATTCTACGGCGTGCAGATTCTGAAGCGCGATGAGCAGCCGTGGCAAACCGTGGAGGGAATCGAATTCCGCTCGGTCACGATCGAGGCCTTCAAGGGGAAACAAGGTCCGTGTGTGGAGCGGAACCAAGCGGTGATTTACCGCGGCCCTTTCAAAGAAGTGCTCGATGACGACAATCACCGGATGGAACGCGGCCGGCGTTACGCAGTTTGCGATAAGACCTATAATATTTACCGCAAGGCGCCTTACGCGGAATTCTTCGAACACATCGAACCGATCACGCCGATCCCGCTCGAGAGCGCACAGCCTTTCGATTGCTCACGCACAGCACTGCGCCACCCCAAGGAAACCAAGGGCCAGGACTACAGCGCCACGACCGAAGCCTCACAGTGCTGCGACGGCGGAGGTTGCTGCTAGTGGCGTACGATCCGAGCGAAAGGCCCTGGCATGAGCCGATGCGTGCGACGCGGTAGCAGATCGCGCCCAAAAAACAGAGAACGCAGTTACCATTTATGAAATCCATCTATTCCCTACTTTTTTCCCTCGCTCTAACCTCGCTCGCAGCGGCCGGAGCTTTGAAGATCAACGGCTCGACCACGGTCAATCTCCCCGCCGCGGAGGGCGCGGAAATTCTGCGGGCCGAGCAGAAGATGGACATTCAAATCGACACCCAGGGCGGCAGCTCGGGCGGAATCTCCGGAGTTGGCGACGGCCTCGTGCAAGTGGGCATGTCCTCAAAGCCCGTGAGCGATGAGGATCGTGCGAAGTATCCCAATGTGAAATTCAATCCGATCCATATCGGCGAGGACGCGGTCGCGATGATCGTCTCGAAAGATGTTTGGGATGGCGGCGTGAAAGCGCTCTCGAAAGCGCAGATCCGCGACATCTACGAGGGAAAGGTCACCGATTGGAAAGACGTCGGTGGCGCGCCGCAGCGGATCGCGTTCTTCAACAAGGAGCCGGGCCGCGGAACGTGGGAAGTGTTCGCGAAGTGGGCTTACGATGATCCGAAGAAAGCGCCGCAGGTCAGCTTTCCCGAAGTGGGCGGCAACGAAGAGACGCGCAACAAAGTCGGATCGACGCGCGGTGCCATGTCGCAGCTCTCCTCCTCGTGGGCGGATGGGCAGAAAGTTTTCGCGCTCGGAATCAAGAGCGATGCCGGCGAAGTGCTGCAACCGACCCCGGAGAATATCGCCGCGCATCTTTATCCGATGAGCCGGCCGCTCTTCCTCATCACCAACGGTGAGCCGCAAGCCGAAGCGAAAACGTTCGTCGATTTCATGCTCTCGCCGCGCGGGCAGGAGCTGGTGAAGAAGCACGGCTATCTCGGGCTCGATCAACTGAAGAGCACCGCCGCGAAGTGAACTCGGGAGCGGCGATGGGGTGGGCCTCTGCGCGCCGCGGCAGAATTAGCCTAACGAGAGCTTTCAGTTACGGCTTCACCGGACTGGCGCTGGTCACGCTGGGCGCTCTGGTTCTGCTTTTCCTTTGGCAAAGCCTTCCCGCCTGGAGACACGAAGGTCTCGGCTACGTCACCGGCGCGAAATGGTATTTCCGCTCGCACACCTTCGGCGCCTTGCCCATGATTTACGGCACCCTGGTGGT
>JALZAX010000035.1 GCA_030948055.1 Verrucomicrobiota bacterium
CGGCGCGACGTACGCGAAGTGGGTGCAGAGCTATCGCGACTTGCCGATCCTGATCAATCAATGGTGCAACGTCGTGCGCTGGGAAATGCGGCCGAGGATTTTTTTGCGCACGACCGAGTTTCTTTGGCAGGAAGGTCACACGGTGCACGAGACGGAAGCGGAAGCGCGCGAGGAAACGCGGCGTATGCTCGATGTTTATGAGGCCTTCGCGCGCGACTACGTGGCCGTTCCGGTTTTCAGCGGCGAGAAGTCGGAGAGCGAGCGTTTTCCGGGCGCGGTCCAGACGTTGACCATCGAGGCGATGGTGCAGGATCGGAAAGCGATTCAGGCCGGCACGTCGCATTTTCTCGGCCAAAATTTTTCGCGTGCGAGCGGCATTCAATTTCAAACCCGCGAGGGAAAGCAGGAGTTTGGATGGACGACGAGTTGGGGTCTGAGCACGCGCATGGTGGGGACGCTCATCATGGCGCATTCAGATGACGATGGATTAGTGCTGCCGCCGCGAATCGCGCCGACGCACGTGGTCATCATTCCGATCACGCCGAAAGAGGAGACGCGCGCGGCTGTCATCGAGGCCGCCAACAAGATCGCGACCCAGCTTCGCGAAATTTCGTATCACGGCGCGCCGCTGGAAGTTGAGGTCGACCGCCGCGATCTCGGCGGTGGGGTGAAGAGCTGGGAGTGGATCAAGAAAGGCGTGCCGCTGCGAATTGAAATTGGTCCACGCGATTTGGAATCAGACAGCGTCGCGGTCAGCCGGCGCGATCAACCGGTTAAAGAAAAGGAATTTTTGAAAAACGAAGAACTTGTCCGGCGCTCGGTCGAATTGCTTGATGCGATTCAGCAAAATTTGCTCGAGCGGGCGACGAAGTTTCGCGACGAAAACACACGCGCGATTAATTCCAAAGACGAGTTCTACGATTTTTTCACGCCGAAGAATCAGAACAAACCGGAAATCCACAGCGGGTTCGCCCTGGCCCATTGGAACGGTTCGGGCGAAGTCGAAGCACAAGTAAAGAACGACCTGAAAGTGACGATTCGCTGCATTCCGTTCGACGATCCCGCGAATCCGCCCGAAGCCGGAGAATGCATCTTTACCGGCGAGCCGAGTCCGCGCCGCGTCATCTGGGCGAAGTCATATTGACGCCTCGGAAGCGTCTGTTTTATTTTTATCTGTGGCCGCCGAACTAAAACTCTACAGCCGCGAGTGGTGCTCGTGGTGCATGGATGCGAAAGAATATCTGACCGAACGCGGCTTTAAGTTCACCGAAATCGATGTCGGTGAGGACCGGTTGGCCTACAAGGAAATGACGGAGCTTTCCGATCAGACGTATGTGCCAACGTTGGTGGCGGGCGATGAAGTGCTAGCGAATTTCGATACCGATCAGCTGGAAAAATTTCTGAGCGAGCACGGAATCAAGCCTTAATGCTGTTTAGTCTTTTCATCGTGCTGGGCGTGTTGGTGCTCAGCATCGCCTTGCGGAGCTATCAAACTTCCCTGGCGCAAAAGGCCGGGGCGATAGGCATACTCACCGCTACTTTTCTGGCGGCCTATTTCGTCTCGGACAATTGGCTGATTGGACTGGCGGCGGCCCTGCTCTGGTTCTTCCTGCCGTGGCTCGAAATTCTGACGCGCATTCGCACGCTGCGGTTGCCAAAAGAAAAAGCGCTGCGGCCCAAGAGTCCGCCGTCGTCCGATATTTTTCCGACGTTGAACGAGATCACGCGCGAAATCGAAAACGAAGGTTTCGCGCACATCAACGACGCGGGCTGGGATTGGGAGGATTATCGGCAGTTCTTTCGTCTCTTTTACAAAGAAGAAGATCGCGCGCAGGCGACCATCTGCTTGAACGAGCAAAACGATTTGTCGTTTTATTACCTGCGCATTTCCTCACGCGCGCGCGACGGGATTATTTGGACGACCTGGAATTATCCGTTGTCCTACGGTCTGAAATTAACGCCGCAGTTCCGGATTAATCGACAGCGACCAGATCAGTCGTTCTGGCAACTTTATCAAAGCCACAAGGAATACCTGCGGAATCATCAGGTCGAAACAAAAGCGATCGATCCGATGGATGAGGAAACCATCCAGGCGGAAATCGAGCGCGATTTGCGCGACCAGATCGCGCACAACATTAAGAAGGGTGTGCTCAAATCCGCCAATGACCGCGAGGTGAAATATTCCTGGCGCGGGATGGTTTATCTCTGGTGCCAGTTCTTACTAGACCTCGTCAGGCTGTAAGAAAGACAGGATTTACAGGATTAACATGATTGGCATGAGTACCAGCTCTTTCCTCCATCCTGTAAAATCCTGTTAATCCTGTCCAATTAACTACTCGTTAGACCTTCATCACTTCGGCTTCTTTGCGCTCGAGGTGATCGTCGACCGACTTCACAAATTTGTCAGTCAGCTTCTGCACATCCGCTTCCAAGTCGCGCATGCCGTCTTCGGTTAATTCGCCGGAAGTCTTCAGTTTTTTCGCATCGTCCAAAGCGGTGCGGCGATTCGACCGCACACGGACGCGGGCTTCTTCTGCCATTTGTTTGAGCGACTTCACCAAATCTTTGCGGCGTTCTTCCGACAGCTCGGGAATCGGCAGGCGAATAAGCTTTCCGTCGACCAATGGCTGGATCCCAATCTTGGATTCCTTTAGCGCTTTTTCGATATCCTTCACGGTGGAAGCGTCGAATGGTTGCACGACGAGCAAGCGCGGCTCCGGCGTAGTGATGAGCGCGAGCTGCTTCAACTTCATGGCCGAGCCGTAAGCTTCCACATCGACGTTCTCGACTAAGGCCGGCGATGCTTTGCCCGTGCGCACTCCGGAAAATTCGTGGATCATGTAGTCCACGCTTTTTTCCATCGCGACCTCGGTTTCGAACAAAATTTCTTCCGCGCTCATGCGTGTGGACTCTCAATCAGCACTCAACGGTCCGCAATCATTCCGTCACGATCGTGCCGACATGCTTGCCGAGGACGATGTCGGTAAAATTACTCGGCGTGTTCATGTCGAAGACCACGATCGGAATCTTGTTGTCCATGCAAAGACTGAAGGCCGTCGAATCCATCACCTGCAAACGTTTCGTGAGGGCTTCGCTGAAAGTGATGCGATCGAAGCGTTTCGCGCCGGGGTTTTTCGTCGGGTCGGAATCGTAAATGCCATCGACCTTTGTCGCTTTGAGAATGACGTTTGCGCGAATCTCGCTCGCACGCAGCGCAGCGGTGGTGTCAGTGGAAAAATATGGATTGCCCGTGCCGGCGACGAAAATAACAACGCGTCCGACCTCCAGATGGCGAATAGCGCGCCCAAGAATGAAAGGCTCCGCCACGTTGCGCATGTCGATCGCGGTCTGCACCCGCGTGTCGACCGCGAGCTCATCGAGCGCGCTTTTCAAGGCGAGGCCATTGATAACCGTCGCGAGCATGCCCATGTAATCGGCGGTGGTCCGATCCATCCCCTTGTGACTAGCGGTTAGACCGCGCCAAATATTGCCACCACCGATCACGACGGAAGTTTGCACGCCGAGGTCGCGCACTTCCTTCACGCGGTGTGCGATCTCACGCACGATCTCCGGCGAAATGTTTTCCTTCGCTCCCGGCTCGCGCAAAGCTTCGCCGCTCAGTTTAAGGACGATGCGTTTATAAACTGGCGTGGCCATGGCCGGAAACATTCAACAGAACGAACCCGCCTTGTGAAGGTTAATCGCAACGCGCATGCTGTAGCCACGGATGACCGCGCACGAAATCGGCTGCACTCATGCGTTTTTTCCCCTCGAGCTGGACTTCGTTCAACAAAAGCGCGCCTTCCGCGGTGCCGATGGTAGTTCCGTCAATCGCTCCCGGCGCGAGATTGAAAGACGGGACAACCGTGGCTGAGAGAATCTTTAGCTTCCGCAGCTGGTTGCTCGCGTCGCGGAGATTTGTGTAACTGCCCGGCCACGGATGGAAGGCGCGAATTTTTCGCTCGATCTTTTCTGCCGGCTCCCGCCAATCGATGAGTCCATCTTCGCGCTCCAGTTTCGGCGCATAAGTTGCAGCACTAGAATCTTGAGGAATTCGCGGAGCGGTCCAGTACGCGAGTTGAGCAAGCCCGTCACGTAACGCCGCCGGGGCAATTTCCGCTAAGCGATCGTGGAGCGATCCGCCAGTCTCGTTAGGCGAGATCGCAATCTTCGATTGCAGGAGAATGTCCCCGGTATCGAGGCCCTCATCCATATACATGACGGTGATCCCGGTTTCAGAATCGCCCGACACGATCGCGGCTTGAATGGGCGCGGCACCGCGATGTCTCGGGAGCAGCGATGCGTGCAAGTTCAAACAAGCAACGCGCGGAATCTCCAGCACGGCACGAGGCAGGATTTGCCCGTAGGCCATGACGACGATCACATCGGGCTCCAGTTTCTTAATTTCTTCGACTGCCTGCTTAATGCGAGGCGGCTGCAAAAGAGGAATCGAACCACTCGTTAGGCCGGCCTTGATCGGCGGCGCTTCGATGCGTTGATCGCGACCGACAGGTTTGTTCGGTTGCGTGAGGACGCCGACTAACGAGTATTGCTCGCTCAACTGCAGCCAGCGCAGCGTGGGCAGGCCAATCTCCCCCGTGCCGATAAAAACGACGCGCATGTCGCGTCTAAAGTCGAATTTGTTGAACGGGGCGAGGACGTTTCGCGCGGCGCGCAGTCATTTGTTGCGCCATGATTTTTTCTCCGGCGGTAATTTCGCGCGACCCTACCGACGATGCGCAACCGGTGCAGAGATAATCGTAAATCTCTTTGTCAGGCAGAACGAGCAGCAGTCGCTCGCGCACCGGCATGGCGATTTTGCATTTCTCGCAATAGAGACTCGAGGCGGTGAAATTCTCAAACTGTTGCTGGCTCATGCTGCCCGTTAATCCCGTTCACACTCTCAAGAATGTGCAGCAAAACTTTCGCCGGCGGCTCGGTTGCGTCAATGCAGGTGATGCGATCCTTGCTGTAATACTCGAGCACCGGTTTTGATTCCTGCTCGTAGGTGGCGAGGCGACGCTTGATCACTTCCTCGTTCGCATCGTCGAGTCGGTTGTCTTTCAGCGCACGTTTCTTCAATCGCGTGTAAAGCGCTTCACGATTCGGGCAGGACAGGTGGAACACTTTTTGCACATCGATCATTTCATCCATGATCTTGGCCTGTCCGACATTTCGCGGAATGCCATCGAGCACGAGAACATCGATGTCCGGCTTGAAACTGTGCCCATCAACCATCGAATCGATGCGCGCCTTCCACAGCTGCACGGTGATCTCATCGGGCACGAGCTCGCCCTTGCTCGAATAATCAAGAAAAGCGCGGCCGACCGGAGTGCGCGTGTCGATCGAGCGAAAAACATCGCCGCAGGCACAATGAAAATAGCGCGGAATGCTGCCGAGGATCTTGCCTTGCGTGCCCTTACCGCTCCCGGGCGGTCCGAAAAGAAGATGGGTGCGGTATTTCATGAGTGTTTTCGGTTATAACGCAAATAGTGGTGCGGAGACAACCAACCAGATTGTCCGTGCCTAACGAGTCCGCAGAAAATTCCGCGGAAAATACGGAGCGCGAATTACTTCGCGGCAACCGGCTCGACGTTTACCCGTCGACCGGCACGGTCAAAACGAACCTGACCGTCAACCAAAGCAAAAATGGTGTAATCCCGACCGAGTCCGACGTTCTTACCGGGCATAAACTTCGTTCCGCGCTGGCGGATAATGATGTTGCCCGCGACCACCGCTTCACTGCCAAATTTTTTCACGCCGAGACGTTTGCTGACGCTGTCCCGGCCGTTCTTAACGCTGCCCTGTCCTTTTTTATGAGCCATGACTATTTCTTTTTCGGGGCTTCGAGGCTGATTTCGGTAATCTTTACGCGCGTCAATTTTCGGCGATGCCCAACCGTGCGGTGATATCCTTTGCGGCGGCGATACTTGAAGGCGATGACTTTCTTGTCCTTGCGCTGTTCGATTATTTCGCCGGTCACAGTCGCGCCTTCAATCAGCGGCGAACCTTGCTTGAAATTCTCGCCGTCACCGACAAAAAGCACGTCACCGAAAACACCTTCCTTGCCGACTTCAGCGTCGAGGAAATCGACGTCGATGATGTCGCCTTTGGAAACGCGGTGCTGTCGTCCCCCTGATTTAATAATTGCGAAAGCCATTGGAGAAAAAGTCGCGCACAGTCACACGACTCCGCGCGCCTGACAAGTGGAAAGTCAGCCTTCTTTGCCGCGAATCAAGAGCGTGATTTCGCCTTTCGCGGGGTGCGCTTCGTAGTGAGCCAATAGTTCGGCTGCCGTTCCCCGGCGGAACTCTTCGAATTTCTTGGTCAACTCGCGCGCTACGCAAAGTTGCCGCTCCGGCATGATCTCGACACTAGCGGCCAGAGCCTTCGCGATCTTGTGTGGCGATTCAAAAAAAACTGTTGTCTCGTCACGCTCCGCCGCGGCGCGGAGCTCGCGTTCGCGCCCGCCACTTTTCGGCGGCAAGAATCCGCGGTAACAAAAGCGATCGAGCGGAAAGCCAGAACCAACAAGCGCCGTTAAAATCGCCGATGCGCCTGGAATTATTGTGTAAGGAAGATCGCGCTCGATGCAGGCGCGAATCAATCGCGCGCCCGGATCCGATAAACCCGGCATCCCAGCGTCCGTAATAAGTGCGATGTTTTCTCCCCTAACGAGTCGTTCCGAGAGCTCCGCCGTCCGCATCGCTTCGTTATGCTCGTGATAGCTAACGAGTGGTTTCCGAATCTCGAAATGGCGCAGCAAGTTTCCAGAATGTCTTGTGTCTTCGGCCGCAATTAAATCGACCGATTTCAGAATCGCCAGCGCGCGAAGAGTAATGTCCTCCATGTTGCCGATTGGCGTCCCAATGATGTAGAGCATGTCTCAGGGAAGTCTCGCAACGTCGTCGAGGTCTTGATGACGTCCCGACGCCCTTTTATTTGTTTTAAGGTCCTCCAAACTGATGATGTCGACAGCGACACCATCAATCTCAACCGTCGTGCGACGCTCGAAACACTCATCGAAGCTCACGCCATCGATACCCGTTAGTAATTCGATGCGAACTGGCGGAACACCCATGCGAATGATGCGCCGCGGCTGCTGCAAGAGAGCTACATTTAATTCTGGAACGTCAAAACCGAAGCCGCGAAGAACTTCAACCAACGCTTCGGCATTTGTCCGATCAACCGCTACCCAAATATCGAGGTCGCCGGTTGCGCGCGGATAACCGTAATGGCCAACGGCGTATCCACCCACCAACAGGTATCTAATCTTCGCCGAGCGAAGCAACTGTAAGAACTCTCTGAAGTCTGGTGCCAGCCGGATCGTAGCCATAGATACTTTGCCGCATCAATTCGAGCGCGGCGAGGCGCTCACCTGGAGTCTTACGGTGCCAAAATTCTTCGTCGTTGGACTGCTCCAGACCAACCACCGAAAAATGCTTTCGGTCCAATTTTGTCTCGAGCGGGTGCTTCATCCAGTGGCTCCGTTGCTCTTGTGAGATTGGGAACTCCTTACACCAAACTCCGCGCGATACATCGGCGTGGTTTCCGGGGCGAAGCCGTGCCGCATGATGTTTTCGGTGACGACGCGTGGGACGAGGAAGTTGAGCAGGTAATCGCCGCCGCCGGCTTTGGTGCCGCCGCCGCTCATTCTGAATCCGCCGAAGGGATGACGTCCGACGACAGCGCCGGTGCAGCTGCGATTGATGTAAACGTTGCCGGCCACGAGCGCGCCTTTGACGCGTTCGATGTTCGCGGGACTGCGCGAGAAAAATCCGGCGGTGAGCGCGTATTCCGTGCTGTTGGCGATTTCGATGGCGTGATCGAGATCGCGCGCTTTCAAGACACTGAGCACCGGTCCGAAGATTTCATTGCAGGCGAGCGTGTGCTCGGGTTTCACATTGGTGAAAATAGTCGGCGGAATGAAGTAACCTTTGTCGGGTAAATTTTTCGCCTGATAGGCAAGCGTCGCTTCAGTCAAACCTTGCGCGATTCGTTTTTGAATTTGGTTGTAGGCTTTTTCGTCGATGACAGGTCCGACGAAAATTCCGGGCACTTTCGGATTGCCGATACGTAAACTTGCGACCGCGGCGACAAGTCGTTCCACAACGCGATCGTAATTTTCCTCGAGCACGATCAAGCGCGAGCAGGCAGAACATTTTTGTCCCTGATAACCGAAGGCGGAATAAACCGTGTCGATGATCGCTTCGTCGAGGTCGGCATCGGAATCGACGATGACTGCATTTTTTCCGCCCATTTCGCAGACGACACGTTTGAGTTCGCGCTGGCCGGGTCGGGTTTTCCCGGCGGATTCCCAAATGCGCAGACCGACTTCGCGTGAACCGGTGAAGGCGATCATCTCGACATCGGGATGATCGACCAGATGCGCGCCCACGACGGAGCCGTGACCGAAAAGCAAATTCAGAACGCCGGGCGGCACACCGGCTTCCTCAAACATTTCCATCAGCATCGCGCCCGTGATCGACGCCGGCTCGGCCGGCTTCATGATCACGGTGTTGCCGGTGACGAGCGCGGCAGAAACCATTCCGCACAAAATCGCGATGGGAAAATTCCAGGGCGAGATGACCAGCGCGACGCCGCGCGGCCAATAATGTTGATAGCTTTCTTCGCCGAGGACGTGCTGGGTCAATTTTGGGCGGCCGAGGATGCGCATCTGTTGCGCGTAGAAAAGAAGGAAATCAATCGCTTCGCGAATATCGCCATCTGCTTCCGCCCAGGCTTTGCCGACTTCGTAAACTTCCAGCGCGGACAGTTCGAAGCGTCGGCGATCCATGATCGCGGCGACGCGCTCAAGTAACTCGGCGCGCTCGTTTACGCTTGTAGTCCGCCATTTTTTCCAAGCTCTGCGCGCTGCCTTTACCGCGAGCTCAGCATGTTCGATTTCACCTTCCGCGACTGATCCGACAATTTCATGCGGATTGCTCGGATTGAGCGAGTCGATCCATTTGTTGGTCGAAATTCTTTTCCCATCGATGACCAATGGATATTTTTTGCCGAAACGCGCGCGCATATCACGCAGTGCCGCACGCATTTTTTCCTGACTTTCTTGGTGCACCCAGTTAACGAGCGGCGCGTTTTCGTAACTGTCGCCCGGCGGGGTGTCACGGGTGGCGCCGTTGCGCGAATAAGAAACGGTCGAGGCATGGCGATCGATTTTCGCCGCCACTTCCGCAGAGAATTCGATCGGGGGAATATTTGTTTCCGTAGGCCTGCTTTGCGAGACGAGCGTTTTCGGATCGCGCAGTAGTTGCTGTTCGGAAGCGTTATCGGAAAATTTCGCTTTGAGGAAACCTTCGTTCGACGTGTTCTCGAGTAGGCGCCTGACGAGATAACTCATACCGGGAAGCAGTTCGCCGACCGGACAATATTCGCGAACGCGATAACCCATCTCGACCAACGCGCGCTTGATTGGATTGGCCATGCCGTAGAGGAGCTGAAATTCGAAACGGCTTTTATCGATGCCGAGCTGTTCCGCGAGCGCTTGCGCGTGCGCGATGGTGCGGACGTTGTGCGAACCGAACGCGGCGGTGACGATGTTTTCGTTTTCCAGCAAGATGCGCGTGCAGGTTTCGAAGTTCGCATCGCTCTCGGGTTTCTGCTGCCAGACCGGAACGCGCCAACCGTTCTGCGCTGATTTGATGCGTTCGTAATCCCAGTAGGCGCCTTTCACCAAACGCACGGTGAAGCGCGTGCCTCTTGTGCGTGCCCACGCGATCAGGTCGCGCAAATCTTGTTCGGCATCGCGCAGGTAGGCTTGCACGACAATCCCGGCGTGCGGCCAGTCTTTAAATTCCGGTTCGGTAAAGAGCGCTTTGAAAAGGTCGAGCGTGGAATTTTTGTGCGCGTAACTTTCCATGTCGAAATTTACAAACGCACCGAGTTCTTTTGCGCGGCGCAAGATCGGACGCAGTTTCGGCGCGAGATGCGCGACCGCGTCTTCTGGATCGGCCGGATTCATTTGCGAGTAGAGCGCGGAGATTTTTACCGACAAATTTACCACCGGAAACAACTCGGCGTTTTTGCCTAATGGATCGGTCCAACCGCGCGTCTGTGCCGCCAGACCTTCGAGCAAATGCAAACAGCGGGCGGCATATTCGTTCGCTTCTTTTTCGCTCACGACGGCTTCGCCTAACAAGTCGACGGTGAAGCCGATGCGATTTTTGCGCGCTTTGCGAAGCGACTTGAGGGCGTCTTCCGGGTTTCGGCCGGAAATGAATTGCCGGGCCATTCCGGAAACGTTCCAGCGCAGAATCGGCGCAGTGATCCATGGGAGAATTTTTGCAGCGCGGATTCCGGTTTTCAGCACGGGCGTGAAACCGTTGCGCATGTCCGCGAAATATTCGTCGAGATGCTGCACGATATCGGGTGCGGTCCGGAGCGCGGCGAGCACATCGACAAAGCGAAACATCTGCACCTTGAAGTGCTCATCCTTCATGGAGAGCGCCATCATCCGCTGATAGAATCCGGCCTTGGTGAAAATCGATTCGGGATATCGATTGACCAGGTCAAAAATCTGTTCGCCGCGGCGCTCGGTCTCCGTTTGCAGACTCATGGCCGATGATAGTGCCAGATTCCGCTTCGGCAAAGCTGGGAAAATGTAAGATTCAGACGCGCGATTCGCGTTTCAGATGCGAATTCTTAGCGATGAAAATAATCGAACGAGCCGGGGAAAAAGCGGCCGCAGGGTACATCCTGCTATGGCTGCTAGGTATTCCGATTCCAATTTTGCTTTTGTTTTTCCTCCTGCGTGGTTGCACCTAGGAGGGCGGGTTACCAATAGAGGCGAATCGCCTGGTGGAGGCGCGAATGTAGGAGTTCGCGTTTCCGGCCAGGCGAACTTTTTTTGCCCAGAGTAGAGTGTGGGCATGATCGCGCCTCGATTCGACCTGGCCAGTGACAACACGGCCGGAATTTGTCCCGAAGCTTTTCGCGCGCTCGAGGAAGCCAATGATGCGGCAGTCGCTTCGTACGGCGACGATGATTGGTCGGACCGGTTGTGCGACGGGGTGCGGCAAATATTTGAGACCGATTGCGAAATCTTTCTAGTTTTCAATGGAACTGCGGCCAACAGTCTGGCACTCGCGCATCTTTGCCGGCCGTATCACAGCGTCGTCTGCCACGAACTAGCGCACATCGAGACGGATGAATGTGGCGCGCCGGAATTTCTTTCTGGGGGCGCTAAGTTGCTTCTGACGTCAGGGGCGAACGGGAAACTCGATCTCGTGCAGGTCGCGGCCATGTTGGAGAAGCAGCACGAAATTCATTCACCGAGACCGCGCGTGATCAGCGTGACGCAAGCGACCGAGCTGGGGACCGTTTATACGCGGGACGAACTAGCGGCGATCGGAGAATTTGCCCGCGCGCGTTCGTTGTATTTCCACATGGACGGAGCGCGTTTTGCGAACGCCTTGGTCTCGTTAGGCTGCAAACCGAAGGAAATCACCGCGCAAGTCGGCGTCGATGTTCTTTGTTTTGGCGGGATAAAAAACGGCGTCGGCATCGGCGAGCTCGTCCTCTTTTTCAACGAGGAACTGGCGCAGGATTTTGATTATCGCGCGAAGCAGGCGGGACAGCTCGCATCCAAAATGCGATTTCTGGCCGCGCCCTGGCTCGGCCTTTTGCGCGACGACGTTTGGTTACAAAATGCGCGACGTGCTAATGCGTCGGCCAAATCCTTCGCGGCCAGGCTGAGAAGTACGGTTGGTTGGGAGCCGATCTTTCCGCAGGAATCGAATTCGCTTTTCTATCGCATGGACGGCGAGCGGGTCGCGCAATTGGAAAGTCGCGGTTGGCAGTTCTACAAATTCGTCGAACCGGATATCTATCGGCTAATGTGTTCGTGGAATACGAACGAATTTATCGTGGATGAATTCGTCAAAGACGCGAAAGAAATATGTTCTCATACCTGAAATCTTCTAGCTCTGGCAGTCGATATCCCGTAGAGATAACTATGATGACCGCCGCGCGTTTTCTTCTGGGCTGCGCGCTGGTCTTCGCCGGTTGTCGTGCCGTGCATGACGTCGCGGTCACGTCATTCCATGTAATCGATGCGCCGGCGAAATTTGTCCGCGAACGCATTGATCAAGACCAAACGACCACCACTACCACAACAACCACCGTTTCCGATGTAACTAGACCCGGCGCACCGGTGACGGCACCTCCGCCCAGAGTCGTCCGTCGCGAGGCGGCGACACATCGCTCATCCGCTTCCACTCAGGAGACGTCGCGCCCGCGTAACGATGTGGCTAGCTCCGCTACGCGAAAAGCTTCTTCGAGTCCCACACCCAGCGCGCGCCAAAGTTCGGCGACGACCACACAGTTCCCCACCGCTAAACCTGTGCCTGGCAAGCCCGGCTATGTTTATAGCATCGATCCCAAAGGGGGCATTATCGATGTGACTGGTTACAAATCGGGCGACAAAGCCAAAGACCC
>JALZAX010000317.1 GCA_030948055.1 Verrucomicrobiota bacterium
GCATGGTCCTGTGTCGCTTGCGTCGACGCATTTCGTTGAAGACGAGATTGCGTGTGATCTTCAGCAGCCAGGTGGTGAATTTTGCGCGCGGCACGTAGCGCCGCGCGCTTTTCCACACCCGCACAAAGACCTGTTGCGCTACGTCTTCGACGTCGGAGTTGTCGCCTAACATACGGGCGACCGTCCCCATCACGAGTGACTGGTGTTTCTCCACCAGACGCTCAAAAGCCTGCATGTCGCCCGCGCCGACTAACGACATCAAATGCACGTCGTCCGCATCGCTTCCTGATTGGCCCGCTGGTTCTGGATCTGGGCGGGACATCATAAGTCAGGCGAACCTAACGAGAATAAACCCATGCGCGCTGTATTCGTCGCGCGGCTCGTGCGGAAGGGTGCTTTTTGTTGCAAGGCCGGAAGAGCGTGTGCATCATAACGCGACTGATTTTTCCTCGGCTCTTGCCATGAATTTTTCTCTCATTCCAGACGAACTGCGCCCCATCGCGGACAAGGTAGCCGCAGGAACCCGCATCGGCGAAGAGGAAGCGTGCGCGCTTTATCAGTCACGGGATTTGAACGCGCTCGGCATCATCGCCTCTGCGGTGCGCCAGCGGAAAAACGGCAACTTCGCCACCTACATTCTCAATCGATACATCAACTATTCGAACATCTGCATTCTTTCGTGTCAGTTCTGCGCCTTCGCGGCGAGAAAACGCGATGCCCATGCTTTCGAGCAGACGGCCGATGAAATCGTCGCCGCCGTGCGCGATGCCCTGGCGCTCGGTATCACGGAAGTCCACATGGTCGGCGGATTGCATCCGTCGTTAAAAAAAGATTGGTACCTGGATTTGTTGCAGCGCCTCCGTGCACTTGATCCCGACTTAATCATCAAAGCTTTTACAGCGATCGAGATCAGGCATTTGGCCGAGCGTATTTTTAAAATGCCGATTCCACAGACCTTGGAAGTTTTGCGCGATGCTGGTCTGGGCGCATTGACCGGCGGCGGCGCGGAGATTTTTGACGCCGGCGTGCGCGACGAGATTTGTCGCGGCAAAGAAAGCGCAGAAGAATGGCTCGACGTTCACCGCCTCTGGCATCAGATGGGCGGGCGCAGCACCGCGACGATGCTTTACGGTCACATCGAAACCGTCGAGCAGCGCGTCGATCACCTGCGAATGTTGCGCGAATTGCAAGACGAGACGCACGGCTTCACCGGTTTTGTTCCATTCGCTTTCGAGCCACAAACGCCTGTGCTTGCACACATCCCGCGCGCCTCCGCCATCGATCAACTGCGCAATCTCGCGGTCAGCCGTATTTACCTGGATAGCTTCGATCACCTGACCGCTTATTGGGTTTCGATGGGTCTGCCGCTCGCGCAGTTATCGCTCAGCTACGGTGTGGACGATTTGCACGGCACGATCATGGAAGAGAAAATTTTTCACATGGCCGGCGCGAAGACGCCGCAGGAACAGACGGTCGCCACGCTCGAGAACGTCATTCGCGAAGCCGGCCGCATCCCGATGCAGCGCGATAGTTACTATCGTCACCTCAGCGAGGGTCGGACGAAGCAGAAACACGCTGCGGAAAGAAACGCCGAGCCCGAGTTGGCTTGCGCGTGATAGCGCCGCCGCGGGTCGGCTGCGTTAAATACCTCAACGCGCGTCCGCTGATTCACGATTGGTCCGGGCCCGTTGATTTCGATCATCCGGCTGCGCTTTGCCGCAAGCTCGCCGATGGCGAATTGGATGTCGCGCTCGTTTCCAGCTTCGAATATCTGCGCAATCCGATCTACTCCATCGTCGATGATGTCGCGATCACGGCCGACGGTGCGGTCTACAGCGTATTCGTTGCCTCAAAAACTCCCCTGGCGGACGTCGAAGAAGTAACGCTCGATCCCGCCTCGGGCACATCGGGTAATCTGCTGCGTTGTTTGTTAGCGGAGCGGGATTTGCAACCGCGGCTGATTACCTCGCTGCCTAACGAGTCGAGCAAAGCCGGCCGGCTCTTGATTGGCGACCAGGCAATTCGCTTTCGAAAGCAACACGGATGCGAATACGAATTCTGGGATCTGGCCGGGGAATGGAAACGCCTGACGAACCTGCCTTTTGTTTTCGCGCTTTGGCTGATCAGGCCGGACGTCGGCGAGACGGGCCGTATTGCCAACGCACTTCGTCGACAACGCGACGCAAATCTGGCTGCGCTCGATGAAGTGATCGCAGGCGAAACGGAATTTTCGCCTGAATTTTGTGCGCAATATTTTCACGACTATTTGCGCTTCGGATTTGGCGCGCGCGAAAAAGAAGGTCTTCTGCTGTTTCGGGCCTTATGCGAAAAACACGGCATTCTGCCACAAAACGAAAGCCCGCTTCGTCTCGTCTAGATCGACGCGTTGGCATCAGTGGTTGGACCTACGCCGGCTGGCGCGGCATTTTTTATCCGAGAGACCTCGCGCATCATCGCGAACTTAATTTCGCCAGTCGCGAATTCGATTCGATCGAGGTCAACGGGTCGTTCTATTCGCTACAACGGCCGAGCAGTTATCAGAAATGGTATGCCGAAACCCCGGACGATTTTGTCTTCAGCATTAAAGGCGCGCGCTTTATCACCCATATGAAAAAGTTGCGCGAGGTCGAAACGCCGTTAGCCAATTTTCTCGCGTCCGGCGTTCTCGCTTTGGGCGAAAAACTCGGCCCGATCCTTTGGCAATTTCCGCCGAACTTCGGATGGAACGAAGAGCGTTTCCGCGATTTTTTCGAGCTACTACCTCGTACAACCAAAGAAGCGTCCGAGCTATCGAAACATCACAATGAGAACGTGAAGCACGGCGCTTGGACAAAGACAGACGCGAATCGCCGAATGCGTTACGCGGTGGAAATCCGGCATCCCACTTTTCTCGTACCCGAATTTTTTGCGCTCCTGCGCGAATACAACATCGCATTCGTTTTCGCCGACACCGCCGGCAAATGGCCCTACGTCGAAGAACTCACCGCGGATTTAGTTTACATACGTCTGCACGGATCTGAGCAACTTTACGTAAGCGGTTATTCCGATGCCGAACTCGATTCCTGGGCCGCGCGCATTCGAAAGTGGAGTCGGAAAGTCAGCGCCGTTTACGTGTATTTCGATAACGACGCCAAGGTGCACGCGCCCTTCGATGCTAAACGATTGGCGGAACGCCTGGCGCGCGAATAAAATGCGCAGTGGAAAGACGTTGGTTAATCGCGGAGCTGGCCGATCGGCCCAACGACACCATTCCCTGGTCGGATCTATGTGGGCTGCCGTGTATCGCCAATCTTTTGCAGCGGAAGAAATTTACATGCGCCGATGAGGTGAGCGCTTTTTTGCAGCCAAGGTTGCGTTGCTTGAGTAATCCATTTCTTCTGCCAAACATGGGCACCGCGGTTGAGCGCATCTTCCAGGCGATCGATCGCGGCGAACGAATTGTTCTCTTCGGTGATTACGATGTGGACGGCGTGACCTCACTTGCGCTGCTCGATGAAATGTTGCGCGCTTACGGAG
>JALZAX010000318.1 GCA_030948055.1 Verrucomicrobiota bacterium
GCGCCTATGTCTTCGGTTATCAAGTGCGCGATCCCGAACGATATGGCGTGGTCGAATTTGGACCGGATGGAAAAGCGCTTAGCATCGAAGAAAAACCGAAAAATCCGAAGAGCCATTTCGCCGTTCCCGGCCTTTACGTTTACGACGATCACGTGGTGGAATTTTGTCGCGGTCTGAAACCATCGCTCCGCGGCGAGCTCGAGATCACCGATTTAAATTTGCATTATCTCAAGCGAAACGAACTGCACGTGAAATTGCTCACGCGCGGGATGGCCTGGCTCGATACCGGCACGCAAACCAGTTTGCTCGAAGCGGGCAATTACATTGCCACAATCGAACACCGACAGGGTTTGAAAATTGCCTGCCTCGAAGAAGTCGCTTTTCGCGCTGGGTTCATCGACCAACCGGCGCTCGTGCGCCTGGTCGACAAGCTGCCGAAGGGCGAGTATCGCGAGTATCTGAAAGTTGTGGCCGACGAAGGCATTTCCTAACCCCACCGTTCGTTCCACTACGTTGGAGACGCCGTTATAGAAATTATAACGAACGGCCTGCCTCATGCTGCATTAAGCGGTGGGGAGACGGCACTATGATTCTATCAACAAAAGTCCGCATCAGCGGCACCACCTTGGTGGAAGCTGCCATCGCCGCGTGCACTTCGGCTCTTTTTTTGGGCTCACTGTTCGCCATGAACATGACCGCACTGAAGACGATTCGAACAGCACGCGAAGCAACTTCGGCAAGTCAGGTCCTGCAGCAACGGATCGAATCGCTGCGAATCGCAAACTGGCATCAGGTCACCGATGCCGATTGGGTGACCGCGAATTTGCTGAGCGGCAACGCCGCGGGCAGTGGTGGCCTGAAAGGTTTAAGTGAAACGCTCACGCTCGTTCCCTACGGAAGCAGCACAGTCGGGAACACCCAAATCACGCGCTCAGGCGGCACGACGCAGATCGTCAATCGCAACAGCGCGTTGCTGGCCGAAAGCGCGATGAAAGTAATCTGGACGCTGAATTACAACGGCGGGATCAACAGCGTGCCGGTCGTGCGTCAGACCGTTGCCATTCTCGCGAAAGGCGGCGTCGCCAAGTGGTGAGGGCGGAAATGCGGAACAATTCGCTTCGCGGCTACGCACTCGCCGAACTGCTGATTTCGACCGCGATTTTTTCCAGCGTCACGGCCGGTTTGCTGATGGCATTCATCGCCTTAAACCGCAGCTATGCGGCGACGAAAGATTTCGCGATGAATCACGCCGATCAAATGCGAATCTCCGATTATATGGCGCTGGATTTTCGTCGCGCCATTAAGGTCGATCCACCGAATCGGAATGACGTTTCGATTTACATCCCCTGCTACTACGACGCCGCACAAAATCCGCAGACGCCGACACTGGACGGAAACGGCGGCGTTTATTACGGCGCAAAAGACAGCTCGATCAAAGTTCACTACTATCTTTCCGCCGGCGTTATTTACCGGCAGGAAGGCGCGAACGCTCCGGTCGCATTGGCGAGCGATGTGCAGGATTTCGTTTTCGATACCACAGACCTGGGCAAAGTAATCACCACTTCAATTACTTTCCGACCGACTTTCAATTCGTCGGGCGCGAGTGATACGGTCGCCAAAGCAACCGCGTTCTACAACACGACTCTCCTGCGAAATAATCGCGGCGTTTATTGATGCGGCGTCCCGGTAATAACCTCGCGGGCAGCGCACTGATTTGGACGGTGCTCATCATTACGGTTTTGTCCATGGTGGCGGCGGAAATCCTGCGGGTCGCCTCAGGCAAGTACTTCAATACGCTGCAAACCGCAGTCTGGCAGGAGTCGTTGCTTGCGGCCGAGTCGGGAATTGATTTGGCGGTAGTGGAACTGCGCAAATCTCTTTACCCGGCGCCGAATAACGCCTGGAACGGATGGAATACTGTCAATGGTACAAGCTATGGCCTAACGACTATTCCGAACGCAGGGTTAGCCAGCACGCCCATGACCATCGAGGTGAATGTTGATTCGCCGGCGCAGTTGGTCGATCCAGCTACTTCGTGGCAGTACTATCGAATCCGCGCCACCGGAACGATGCCCTTGATGGGACCCGCGCGAGCGAGCGACAACAAACAAGACACACGTCTGCGCAAATACAGCCTGCGCTGGGATCGCTTCACCAACGGTATTCTCAATTCACAAGCGGTCAGCAGTCCGCGCGTCTCGCGCCGCATCGAAGCGATCGTGCGGCCCGTTGGATCCTTCGATCAGGCGATCATGTCGGTCGGCGCATTAAATCTTACCGACGCCAACATCATCATCGACAGCTATGATTCGCGTGACACGACGAAATCAACCAACGGCCTCTACGACGTCGCGAAACGACAGGAACACGGCAACATCGCGACCGACGGCACCATTCTGAATGCGGGCAGTGCTCATGTTTACGGCGACGTGGCCACGAATGCAGGGACGGCCAGCGGAATCGGCAATATCACCGGAACCGAGCGCGATGATTTTTATCAGGAGGCGATCCCGGTAGCCGCGCCGAGTTGGCCATCGATCAATCCGACACCGATGGTTGTGTCCGGTAACACCAATCTCACCGCCAACGCGGTTAACGGCTCACCAGCGTCGCGCTACGTCCTGAGCGCCATTTCGCTCTCCGGAAACCAAACGCTTAATCTTACCGGCAATCCGCAAGGCGCGCCGACCTATATCGAAATTTATGTGACGGGCGACGTTAACGCGACCGGCAATTCGCAGATCGTTCTTCAACCGGGCGTGAAAGCGAAGATCTACTTTGCCGGTAACGTGAAGATCGCGGGGAATGGCGTCATGAACATCAACAATCAGCCCGGCGATCTCTACATGTATGGGATCACCCCGCCGACCGGTAGTTCGCGGAGCTTCGATCTCGGCGGAAATGGCGAATTAAGCGCGGCCGTTTACGCACCGGACTATGACGTCAGCATTCATAACAGCGGAGTGAAAGGCACGGTCGATGGATCATTCGTGGGAAAAACCGTCCAAATGGATGGCATCACCGACCTACACTACGACGAAGCGCTCGGCTCCGGCGGAATCGTCAACAACTACAAAATCGTTAGTTGGTTTGAAGACACGCGCTAGCTGCGCGGCTTTTTACTGCGGCTGCTCTCGCAAGAGATGACGCGCGTCTGCGATTAATTTCGTCACGCCATCGGGCGCAACCATGTCGTAATAACCGCGAATCGCTCCGTGGCGATCGATTAAGACTGCGCGTGTGCTGTGCACCGGCCGGCCCAACTCATCGCTCCCATCGGAAACAGCGAGTTTGAAACCGCCTTTCGTTAGGCCATAAATTTCATCGACCGAACCGGTGAGAAAATCCCAGCGACCTTCCTGAGCCCGCAGGCGATCGGCGTATTCATGCAAAACTTTCGGCGTGTCATTTTGCGGATCAACCGTGAAGGAAACCAAATGCACATCCGATTTTTCGAGGGGCTTCTGCATTTCCGCCATGCGGCTGCTGAT
>JALZAX010000036.1 GCA_030948055.1 Verrucomicrobiota bacterium
GCGCACCGTTTCGTTCCAGAACGGTCGCGTGATTGCCTTCCAATTTTTGCCCGCCCCTCGCTTCTATTAAAGATAGACGGGCGCGAGGGCCGTGGTCTAACGAGAGCTAGATGGCTTATTCTTCTTTTGGCCAATTCGTCGAAGCTCTCGACCAGGCGGGCGAATTGCAGCGCATTCGCGAGCCGGTCGATACCGATTTGCTTATTGCGGAATGGGCTAATCGCGAAATGAAATCGCCCGGTGGCGGGAAGGCGTTGCTTTTCGAGAAGCCGTTGATCGATGGACGCGAATCGAAATTTCCCCTCGCGATCAACACCATGGGCTCGCGACGCCGCATGGCGATGGCGCTAAAAATCGAAAGTGTGGAAGACCTCGCGCAGGAAATTTCGCTCATCCTGAAAGCGAAACCGCCGACCGATCTGCGCGAAGGTTGGAGTTTACTCAAGCAGGGAATCAACCTGCTGCACGCCCGGCCGAAACATTCCAGAGAAGGCGCGTGCCAGGAAGTGGTGCACGAAAGCGGCGAGGTCTCGTTAGCCGAACTGCCCATTCTGAAATGCTGGCCGAACGACGGCGGACGTTTCGTCACCTTGCCGAATGTGCATACGCGCGATCCGGAATCCGGCGCGCGCAATCTCGGGATGTATCGCATGCAGGTTTACGACCAACGGACTACCGGCATGCATTGGCAGGTGCACAAGGTAGGCGCGCGCCACGGCAAAGTTTATTACGAACGCAACGAGCGCATGCCGGTGGCGGTAACGTTAGGGGGCGACCCGGCTTACACTTTCGCGGCGACAGCACCATTGCCCGACGGACTGGACGAAATTTTGTTCGCCGGATTCATCCGCAAGAAATCTGTCGAGTTGGTGAAATGCAAGACGATCGATCTCGAAGTTCCGAGCGATGTCGATTTCGTGCTGGAAGGCTACGTGCAGCCTAACGAGACCAAGCCCGAAGGCCCGTTCGGCGATCACACCGGCTTCTATACCGCGCTCGAAGATTATCCGGTGTTTCATCTGACCGCGATTACGCATCGGCGCGACGCGGTTTATCCAGCGACGATCGTCGGCATTCCACCGATGGAAGATTTCTACATGGGCGATGCGAGCGTGCGCATTTTCCTGCCCGTTTTCAAAATGAACTTCCCGGAA
Organism: Verrucomicrobiota bacterium; assembly: GCA_030948055.1. Classification (GTDB taxonomy): domain Bacteria; phylum Verrucomicrobiota; class Verrucomicrobiia; order Chthoniobacterales; family UBA10450; genus JACCTI01. The sequence continues at coordinate 1,155 of JALZAX010000036.1, forward strand.
TTAGTCGACATGGCGCTGCCGCCAGAAGGCGTTTTTCATAACCTGGTTTTCGTCAGCATCCGCAAGCAATACCCGTATCAGGCCTTCAAGGTCATGCATGGTTTGTGGGGTATGGGGCAAATGATGTTCAGCAAATACATCGTGGTGGTCGATGAAGATTGCGACGTGCACAACACGAGCGAAGTCCTCTTTCGTCTCTGCGCGAACACCGATCCGGAACGGGATTCCACTATCATCCGCAATCCGAGCGACTCGTTAGACCACGCCCCCACTTCGCAAAATATCGGTTCGCACATGGGCTTCGACGCCACGCGAAAATTGCCCGGCGAAAATTATCATCGGCCTTGGCCGGAGTTGCTCAAGATGACTGAAGAAGCGCAACGCCTAGTCGATGCGCTGCAAAAGAAAGCGGGTTGATCCGGCGAACGGCCGAACCAACCCGCGAAACTACTCGTTAGACTAAATTACGGTTTGCGGAAGACGTTACCCGTAGCCGGATCACGCACGAGCGCGCCGTGTGGAATCCCGCGCGTATTCACGATTGCGTGCGGGGGATAGGGGCTGCGGAAAAATCCGGGCTCGCCGGCATAACGGCCGTACGGATAATAGGCCATCGGATGACCGCCGTAATAGCCGCGCTCATCTGCTTCCACCGAAGCGCCGATTAACGCGCCGGTGCCAGCGCCGATGCCCGCACCGATCGCCGCGCCGCGGACATTGCCGGTTGCGGCCCCGCCGATAATTGCGCCCGTAGCGGCGCCGATACCAGCACCCTGGCCGGTAGGAGTATCACAGGAACTAAGAGCAAGCGCGCCAAGAGCGGCGGTTGCAACAAAAGCTAGATTGATTTTTTTCATATGGTGTAAGTGAACATTGAACTGTCTTTCGACGTTCTAGTTTCGAAGATATTCGCGGTCAAATGGCGCCGCGCTCTTTTCTGCGAAAAAATTGGGCGGCGATGAGCGCGGTTTTCTGCACGCGATTGAGCCGATAATCTTTTTCGAAAACCCGGAATCGGTCCGCTTCGATCTTGCGCAAGAGCTTCCTGTAAACGGCACTCATTATTTCGGCGGCAACCATAGGAGCGCGATCTTCCGCAGGCAAAAGTGCAGCCGCGCTATCGTAAAATTGATCCGAACGTTTCGCCTGAAATTCCATGAGCGCGACAAAGCGCTTGTTGTACTCGGCCTTCAGTAATTCCAACTCGGAATATCCGAAGCGCGCCATTTCATCCTGTGGCAAATAAATTCGACCGCTGCGCATGTCTTTGCCGACATCGCGAATGATATTGGTGGTTTGCAGCGCAAGACCAAGATCGATGGCGTACTCCTGGCAGCGGGGATTCTTGTAGCCGAAAATTTCGATGCTGACTAAACCAACGGCGCTGGCTACATGGCAACAATAGAGACGCAGCTCTTCAAAATTCGCGTAGCGCACCTTCCGCAAATCCATTTCCACCCCGGTGATGATTTCCTCCAGCATCGCGGGCATGAGTTGATACTTCGCGATCAAGGCGCGCACTTCGGATGCGAGGGGATCTTCACCTTCGCACGGTTGCGCCAGCCATTTGCGCCACGCCGCCAAACCTTCCGCCTTTTCTTCAACGCTAAATTGCGTTGAATCCGCGATGTCGTCGATGAGACGGCAGAAAGCGTAGAAGGTGGTGACGTCGCGCCGGCGTTCTTTGCCTAACGAAACAAAAGCCAGCGCGAGATTCGATTTGCTGCGGCGCGTGATTTTGGCGGCGTCCACGTGATTTTAAATGACGAAACCCGAAACCCGAAACCCGAAACAATGACGAAACCCGAATGACGAAAAGGCGCCCGCTCGGATTTCGTCATTCGTCATTGTTTCGGTTTTCGTCATTCGAGCTTCGTCATTTCGCTAATATCTAATCCAACTTTCCTGATCGATTCGACGGGTTTCGCATTGCCGGAAAAGACAAACCCACGAGGCGAGCAACCAACCGGTAACAAATCCGCGGGCGCAGACATAAATAATTTTCCAGATGATCGCGGCCAATAAGCGATCCTCGGTCGCGCTGTGCACAATCGCGTCAAAGGCGCTGAGGAAAAAGAAATGGAGTGCGCAGATGAGGAGAAACCATGCGAAGCGCGTCAGGTTACGCCGCAAGAATTCCCAGTGCGCCTGCAATGCCGCGTGCAGACTTTCGTTGTGCAAAACGAGGGAGATTTGCACCGAGGCGAAAAGGACGATAAGCCCACTCATGAGGTAGCGTGCGAGCGGTTGATAATCGAGTACACCGGGAAGATCGACGAAGTAAGCGAGGAGGAGCGGCAGCCGGACGATGAGCATGCTAATGACGATGACGACGCCGGCCCATTTCAAAACGTAACTGAAACGCCGCACAGCAAATTGAAAAAGCGCGTCCTCGGTGAAGCTCAAGCCTTTGACCCAGGCGAGGCAGACCGCGATCAAATAAACCTGAATGTAAACACCGAAGAGATACTCAAAGATGAAGGCGACGGCATCGACCGCGGCGGCAGTTTGAAAAAGAACGCTTTCGGGCAAGACCGTGCGCCAAAGCGGTAGTCGCCAAAAAATAATCGGCTTAAAAAGCGACGCGACCGCGCTGAGTGCGACGACCAGATAAATGAGATAACTCCAAAGCTGGAATCGTTTTCGCATCGCGCCGAGAAGCGCGCCATGCAATCCGCGCCAATTACAGAGCAGCAAAATAGCGGCGACGACCGACAGCGGATAAGTGGTGGTGGCGTTATCGAAAATTCCCGCGACACCTTCGAGCGCGGGCAGGAGCGTTTGTTGCCAGACGTCGCGCAAGCCCGGCCAGGCCCAGCTACCGATCGAACCGACCTGCGCAGGATCGAAATCCGCACTGCGCTCGAAAGTAAAAGTGGCGAATTGAAAAATCGAGTAGGTCAGGCCGAGAAGAACGAAGGTCAGCCAGATGCGTTTGAAGCGCAGGATGCAGCGCAGCCCGTCGCGCAAGGCGAGCCGGATCGGATTAAAAAAAAGCAGCAGGAGATAGCCCACGCCGAACCCGAGCAGCGGGTAGATTCGCGGCACATTCTGCCACTCCATTTTTTGCCTAACGAATCAATCCCCAGTGACGACTGAAGGGCCAGTAAACAAAGAGCCCGCGCCCGACGAGATTTTCATCCGGGACCGGCCCCCAGTAACGGCTGTCGTAACTGTTATAACTGTTGTCGCCCATGGCGAAGTAGTTGTGCTCCGGCACGGTGAAAGTCGCCTGCGGATTGACGAGATAATCGCGGCCCGGTCCATAGCCGCGATAACCTTCCTTCGCGGCCATGACTCGCTCGAATCCGCGGCCTTTGGCCAGCTCCCCATTGAGGAAAAGTTTCGGCGGCTCGACGCGCAACTGGTCGTTAGGCAACCCCGCCAAACGTTTGATGTAATACGGCTGACCTGTTTCCGGGTCGCCCACAATGCCGGGAATATTATCCGTGCGAAAAACGAAAACATCGCCTTCGTGCGGCTTGAGAAAGTTGTAGCTGAACTTGTCCACGAAAACCTGATCGCCGGTGTCGATGGCACCGCGCGCGATGACATCACCCTGACGATAAGTCGCGCCGGGGACCACGTGAAAATCCTGCCGCAATTGATCAGGCGCAGCGTAAACAAGAAAATTCTGCTTGTGACAAATGATGCGCGAGAAGGTGAAAAAGAACGCGAATTTTTTCGGCACGACTTGCTCGACCCGATCGTCTTCCTGCGAAACGACATTGATGTAATTGCGCCCGAGGACCAGAAACTCGACCACCTGCCGCACAAAGTTCGGCGGCGGCTCGCTCATGGGGTGCCCGATAATTCCATTCAAGGTCGGCTGCATCGAACCGGTCGGAATCTTAAACGGCTGCAAGAAATACGAGCGGATTCCCACTGCCACAATGATGGCGACGAGAATAACCTCGACGTTTTCGCGCCACGGCGCTTCCCAGGTCACAGGTGTAAGCTTGTGCAATTTCGCGTCTAGCTTTTCGCCTTCCGCCTTGATCCGCTCCGGATTTTTTTCCCGCAAGGCCGCGCTCAGGGCGGCAATTCCCGAACTGATTTCGCCGCGATCACGCTCGTTCAGGACATCCTTCTTGTAGCGCAGGTATTTCTCCGCATGACGAAGCAGGAGTTTGCTGTGTTTGACGTAACGCGGCGTGAACATGCGCGCGAACGCTACGCAAAGATGCCGGCTTTCAAAACGGGAATAATCAAGCGATGCGAACGGGGTCTAGCGGTTGGCCAAGATTGGTTTCGAGTTGAGCCGGCGGTTCCGGATAAGCTCGGCGCGTTCCCCACGACGAGGTGCGAGATACTCCAGAGGAATTACTTGCTCGAAGGGATGCTCGTTCCCCCATACGGCGATCAAAATAAACGCGCTCGACCGCGGCTCGATCAGATCGGCAAAGTTGGTTCCGGAATGAAAGACCCACGGCGACCTAGCAAAAAGAAAATGAGAACAACGCCCTGTAGCCTCATGGCTTCAGATAAGGTAGAGAGCTTAGGCCGCGGGTTAAAACGGCCGCCGTCGCCGAGGCCGTTACCGCCAGATGAGCAGCGCCCGACACAGATGCATTTCGCTGCCAGTTCAAACCGCAGTGTGATTGCCGCGGCGGCAGATTAGCGGCATCGACGGAATCGCACCCTAGGTGTATGAGACTGTGGTAGCCCCGCCCGTTCTTGGACGTGATCGAAAATGCCTTCGATCACCCTGCCCCACACGATCATCTCGCAGCCATCCCAAAGGGCGCTGGAAGCTCTCCGCGGCGTGGGTGGAGCCTCGTCGGCATCGAAACGGCTGTTGCCTGGATTATAATGAGCGCCGCCGGCGGAACCTACGAAGCTGTTGCCGAAACCACCACACACGAACATTTCACTTCCCGGTCCAGACGGGCTTGTGCGCAACCCGGGCGGAGACAGCGGGCTCATGGGACGCCGACGCCCAGCCATTGATCGCACTGACAGACACGTTTCCACTTAACTCGCCCCCTTTTTATTTGCAATCCTGCGAGGGTGTCATCAAGGTCATCGCAGCGGCAGCTGACGCGACGAACCCATTTCGAAATGAACGGTCACAAATTCATCCGCTCCTCGTTCCTCTATCTCTGCCTTATCACCGCGCTCTCCGTTCACGCCTCTCGGCTAATGAAGTCACTCAAGGAGCCTTTGGATAACGGAACCGACACGGCCAAAATGCAAGCAGATGTCGCGAAGGAGGCGCTCAGGAATAAGAGCGATCCGCGACAGAAGGGAGCGACAGCACCGACCGCCAACGCGGCAAGTGCGCCCGGGGTTTGGTCGATTGTCAACTCACCCAACGCCAGCCCTCTCCGCGAAGACTACCTCAATGGGGTGGCTTGCGCATCGGCAAGCCAATGCTGGGCTGTAGGCTACGACTTCGATCCAAGCAACCAGTCTAGCCAAACTCTCATCGAAAAGTGGGACGGCGCGTCCTGGTCAATCGTGACGTCACCGGGCGCGAGCGACAGCGTCCTCAAAGGTGTCAGCTGCGTCTCGGCTAGCGAATGCTGGGCTGTCGGTTTCTATAGCAACAACACCAGCAATGGAACGCTTATCGAGAGATGGGATGGTAACTCCTGGACAATTACTCCATCACCGAACACTGCGCTGCACGCTAACTCCCTCTCTGGAGTGGCGTGCGTGTCGGCGAACGAATGCTGGGCTGTAGGCGACGCATTCGACAGTAGCAGCCAGCTTAGCCAAACCCTCATCGAAAAGTGGGACGGCGCATCGTGGTCGATTGTTGCCTCACCTGCTAACAACAGCGGCTTCGACACCCATCTCTCTAAGGTGACGTGCGCAGCGGCGAATCAATGCTGGGCTGTGGGTTACTACTACAGCAACAATAGCAACTCCAACCGAACGCTTATCGAAAAGTGGGATGGCGCGTCCTGGTCGATCGTGGTGTCACCCAACAGCAGCCCTAGCGAGGACAACGCTCTCTCCGGGGTGACATGCGCTTCGCCGAACCAATGCTGGGCCGTGGGTTATCACGGAAACGCGAAGCACACGCTAATTGAAAAGTGGGATGGCGTGTCCTGGTCGGTCGCGGCGTCACCCGACAGCAGTTCGAGCGAGGACAACGCTCTCTCCGGAGTAACATGCGCGTCGGCTAACGAATGCTGGGCTGTGGGTTACTATCGCAACGTTACCCAAACGCTGATTGAAAAGTGGGATGGCGCATCGTGGTCGATCGTCGCCTCACCGGATACGAGTAGTTCCGACTACAACTCCCTTGCCGAGGTGGCGTGCGCGTCTTCGAAGGAATGCTGGAGCGTCGGCTCCTACGGACTGAACACCAATGGAACACTGATTGAGCGCTACACACCGCTCGATATTGCGTCCGTTACGCATCCCGCCGCCAATACCATTCGTTTGCTATGCGTGGGTGTGCCGAACGCGGTAAATCGCATTGAATTCTCGACCGATTTGAGCGGGAATAGTTTTACAACGCTGGCTTCGCCCCTCGCCAACGCGGCTGGCACCTTCTCATATGACGACACTAACGCTGGCATCAAAAAGTTTTACCGCGTCACTTACCCGTAGTTAGAGTGGGCTCGTTTGGCTTCGTCAGTGAAGCGGCTGTGGCTAACTGCACAAGCTTGATTTGTAGCATTCAAAGCCTATCTAGGGAGTCAAGCGCGGGGAGCGAGTTTAGGGTTGGTTAGCACAGGTCTGATCCTATAGCGCTTTCTTTCCCCCAACTCGTGGTGCGGTCATTCCCACGGCTCGTACTCCTGCCGCGAAACAAGAAATCTGACGGCACGCCGCTAATAAGTGTGAGGCGCTGGCCCTCCTCTTATGCTTCTTTCTCGGCCTTGTTCCAACTCGAAAAGGACGAGGACTAGAACGATCCGACCGTTTCCTACGCTTTTCTACTTCTTCCCTTTCAAAAGCAGCTTACGTTTGCGCGTCCGCCCAGCTTCGCCGTTCACAAGACGAGGCGATGCGTTACTCCCCTTCTCGTCGCCGGTAATGCGAGCGTCCGCCCTAGGCGACAAAAGCAGGGCGCGTTTCGTGCTTGTTAGGTATTCTAAGGCGACTGACAGTTACTTCGACAGCTGGATAAAGTTTCCGGTGATTTTCACAACGTGGCACGTGACTGTGCTTGTCGCACCGCCCGCTCAAAGCTCACTAAACGACGCAGGAGGGAGTTGTATCGGCCATAGGCGTTGCCGTCCTCATCTTGCAGAAGCCGGTAAAGCGCATGCTCCGGCTCAGCCACTTAAATGATCGACGGCAGATGTTCCGCCAACCCGCTTCTCTCAATCACGGGGCGCGCAATGCTTACCAGGCAGGAGGCGATTGTCACCCGGCCGGGCGCGGCATCGCGCAGACTGGTCAGGATGAATTCTGCCCCGGGATATTTTGATACCGCGTTCATCGCTCACCGACCGGTTAACTATCGCGACCCTCATTAGTCCCTCACTGCGTCTTCAGCACCTGGATGAAAGCTTCCTGCGGAATGTTAATTTTCCCGATGCTCTTCATCCGCTTTTTTCCTTCTTTCTGTTTTTCGAGGAGCTTGCGTTTGCGCGTGATGTCGCCCCCATAGCATTTCGCGGTCACATCTTTTCGCAGCGCGGAAACACTTTCGCGCGCGATGATTTTTCCACCGATCGCGGCCTGGATAGCAACTTGATAAAGCTGCTGCGGGATCACTTCCTTCAGCTTCGCGGCCAGTTGCCGACCGCGCGATTCCGCGCGCTCACGGTGCACAATCATAGAGAAGGCATCGACGGGTTCTCCATTCACGAGGATATCCAGCTTGACCAGGTTGGCCGGGCGATAACCGGCGTGTTCGTAATCCATCGAACCGTAGCCGCGCGTGATGGATTTTATTTTGTCGTTAAAATCGACCAGGATTTCGTTCAACGGCAGTTCGCAATGAAGCATGACGCGGCGGGTATCGAGCGTCTCGGTGTGATCCATCGTGCCGCGCTTCTCTAAAATCAGCTGGAGGAGGTCGCCGATGTTCTCGTTAGGGCAAAGGACATAGGCCTTCACGATCGGTTCGCGAATTTCTTCGATGATGCTTGGATCGGGCAGATGCGCCGGGTTATCGACAAGCTCGAGTTCGCCGCGCGTAGTCAGGATTTCGTAAACCACGCTTGGCGACGTGGCGATGATGTCCATGTCGTACTCACGCCGCAATCGTTCCTGGATGATCTCCATGTGGAGCAATCCGAGAAAGCCGCAGCGAAAACCGAAGCCGAGCGCGACCGAGCTCTCCGGTTGATAAACGAAAGCGGAATCGTTCAGGCGCAGTTTGGCGATGGCCGCTTTGAGATGCTCGAAGTCGGCGGTGTTGATCGGGTAAATTCCGCTGAAGACCATCGGATGAATTTCCTGGAATCCGGGGAGCGCTTCTTTCGCCGGATTGCGCAGATCGGTGATGGTGTCGCCGATCTTGATGTCCGCGGTGGTCTTGATGTTGGCGATGAAATAGCCCACGTCGCCGGCGTTCAGTTTTTTTTGCGGAAACATCTTCGGGGTGAAGACGCCCACTTCCTTGATCTCGTGGCGCGAATTGTTGTTCATCATTCGCACCTGCTGCCCTTCCTCGATGCTGCCCGACATGACACGCACGTAAGCGACGACGCCGCGATAGACATCGAAGACCGAATCAAAAACGAGTGCGCGCAGGACTTCGTCTTTCGGCTGGACCGGCGGCGGAATCCGATGCACCACCGCTTCCAGAATATCGTCGATGCCGATCCCCATTTTCGCGCTGCAATCGATCGCTTCTTCCGCCGGAATTTGCAGGATCTCTTCGATCTGTTTGTGGACTGCGGGAATGTCGGCATTCGGCAAATCGATCTTGTTGATTACGGGCACGATCGTGAGTCCTTGTTTGTGCGCGAGGTGAACATTCGCGACCGTTTGCGCTTCGACACCTTGCGCTGCGTCCACAATCAAGAGCGCGCCTTCACATGCGGCTAACGACCGCGAAACTTCGTAGGCAAAATCAACATGCCCCGGTGTGTCGGAAAGATTCAGTCGATATTCTTTTCCGTCCTTCGCTGTGTAACGCATCGCCACCGGATGCGCTTTGATCGTGATGCCGCGCTCACGCTCGAGATCCATCGAATCAAGCAATTGATCCTGCCGTTCACGCAGCTGAATCGTGCCGGTACGCTCGAGCAATCGATCGGAGAGAGTCGTCTTTCCGTGATCGATGTGCGCGATGATACAAAAGTTGCGCGTCAGCTCGATGCCCATGAGGAGCGGAACTATGCGGGCGCGCAGATGATGGGTCAATCGACCCATGGCTTGCCGCCGCGACAACAAAACGTTACGCTTATAGCAATGACCACCACGACCGATGCCATCTACGAAGACGGCAAAATTCTTTTACCCGAAGCCTTGCCGCTACCCGATAAATCGCACGTGATTGTCACGATTGAATCTTCTGTCGACACAGTTGACCCGGAGCGAAGCGCCTGGTTACGGCGCTCAGAAGAATCGCTTACCGAGACATGGGACAACACGGACGACGACGTCTTCAATAAATTGCTCACGAAATGACATCGTTCTCCTGCCTATTCCCTTTACCGACCTAACAAGTCGTGAGGCTGTGTAATAAGTCATTGCCACGCGCAAAATAGGTCAAAAAAGACCATCGAAACACCCTCCCGGAAAATAAAAACGAGTTATAGGTCATCCTCGGGCGTCGGATTTTTTGCCTTAGGACTTATTACACAGCCTCTCGTAAAGTTCGACCGGCAGTTGTCATCAGTCGAAGCGGTCGCGATCTTTTTCTAGTCCCGATTTCTTCGCGTCTTCAGAATGTCGATTTCGAACTACAAGAATGGCGAGCAGCGGGCTTGAATGTCTCATGTGGCATCAAAGCGCAACTCGCCACGGTCGAGGAAAATCTTGCGATCAAGATTGTGGGCCGGCTAGCGGACTCCGATCGAAAGCCTCTCGATCAACATATTCGGAAATGGCTTTTTCTGGATTCGTCGTCATGATTTGAGACGCAGATGTCCAAGCTCATCCTCTCGTTAGGCGGAACGCAGGTTACGCATGAGTTGACCGAAGAAATGACGACGATTGGTCGCGCGGCCGAAAACGCGATCCGCATCGACGACCCGTCGGTTTCCAGCCGGCACGCACAGGTCAATCAGGTCGGCGAAACTTTTCATCTGCAGGATTTGGAATCGACCAATGGCACGCGCGTTAATGGCGAAACGATCACGAGCGCGGCCTTGCGCGCGGGCGATCGCATTCGTTTCGGCAAAGTAGAGGCACGTTTCGAAGGCGAATTGCCGGCAGGGGCGCAACCATTGCCGGCCCTGGAGGAATCACAGGTGCGACCGGCGGAGACAAGTGCGCGGCCAGCCGATTTCGAAAATGCCTCGCCCTTCCCCAAACGAAGTTCGAAAAAAGATCCGGGACGGACTGCGATCTATGCCGCCGCAGCAGTGGCGATTCTCGCTTTCATCGCGAGCATGCTTTCGCTCGCAATGATGCGGCCGCCTGTTCTCTAAGATTTTCCGGATCAGCGCCCGCCTGGCGCAACGCACGCAGACTGAGCGCGGCATGACGCTTCGCCAAACGTCGTCCGTTTTCGTCCGTGACCAGCGGCGCGTGAAAGAAATCTGGAGCGTGTAATTCGAGCGCGCGATAAATGAGCAGCTGCCGAAATGTTGAGACGACAAGATCGGCGCCGCGTACTACTTCAGTGACTTCCATTGCCGCGTCGTCGACCGCGACTGCGAGTTGATATGCCGGCACATCATCTTTTCGCCAGACAAGAAAATCGCCGAAGTCTTTACCAGCGATCGCTGTTCGTGGTCCGAAATTCGCGTCGGTAAATTCAATCAGCTCGCCGTCGGGAACGCGAAATCGCCAATTAGCATTTGTTCCGTCGAATTTTTTTTCGCGGCAAGTTCCCGGATAGATCGGTTCGTCGTTTTCGCTGTGCGGTGCACTGGCCGCGCTCATCACATCGCGACGCGAACAGGTGCACGCATAGATTTGCTTGCCCGCGCGCAGTTTCTCGAACGCGTCACGATACAACGTGCGTCGTTCGCTCTGTAGATAAGGTCCTTCATCCCAACGCAAACCGAACCAGCGCAAATCCTCCTCGAGCCCATCGCAAAATTCCGCGCGACAACGATCAACATCCAGATCCTCGATCCGCAAAA
>JALZAX010000319.1 GCA_030948055.1 Verrucomicrobiota bacterium
CGTCTACGCTGCGCAAGACGAGCTGGCGCGTGGCGTTGTAAATGACCTGACCGGGCACGGTGTAGAGCTGGAACTTCGTTACGAAGCCTTTAATGACGACCGCATTTAGCGGGAGGAAATCGAAGAACAGAGTACGATCGGCCGCCGTGGCTAACGAGACCAAATCGCCGCGGTTTTCCGGATTAATCCGCTGATGGATGTAACCAAGGTTGGTCGTTTTGCCGCAGAGGGCAGGACCGTAATAAACGATTTTGAACTGAATCTCGCGGCTCGCGTAATTGATGATCGACATGTGAACTCCTAGACTGGTTGCGAATACTTTTGGGACAATTGCTGCACGGTTTTGGCGAGGCGTTCGCGAACATCCGCAGTCAGCTCTTCCTTGCTGTGCAAGGCGGCGAGACAAAGATTTTCGTGCATGAAAAATGTGACCGCGGCTTTCGCGCAGGAAAGCGTCATGGAGCGAAGGCTGCCCAGTTTCGTGGAAGTGAGATGGTCCTCAAGCCGCTGCAGGAATGATGGCGCCATCGCGCACAAACCTTCCGCTTGGAACTCGCTCGGAAGATTTCCGGCCAGGCTCAACCCGTCGCCGAACATGATGGCACACGCTTTTACACCGGCCATTTTTGCGGCATCGGCCACGATGGTTTTCGCATCCGGTTCTTCCTTTGCAGCAACCACGGGCGCTTCGGGCGCGGACGGCACAACCTGCGGTAAACCTTTTAACGGTTTGCGCGCGACGGGCGGCCCAAGACGTTTCGCGTCTTCCGCCGCTTTCGCGGCAAAGGGTGTTAGAAAATCCGAACCCTTTTCCTGCAGTTCCTGATCGTCACGCATTTGCAAGGAAGCGGCCGGCAGGTTTTTCAAAATAGCCTGCAGTGGCAGCGAGACTGGCGCGTTAACTTCCTTGGCGCTGAAAAAATTCCTGAATTCCGTCGGTAAGAGATCAGCAAATTCTTCGGATTTCAGCGTGACGCGACCCGACATCAGCTGCGGTTCGACGAGCGAGAACGGCACTTCGAGGCGCGCGTCTTCCGGCACGTCTTTGATGTCACCGGCCAGTTGGAATGGCGGGAGGCTCATCAGGACCGGTTTGAGTGCGAGCGAAATTTTCGGGCCGTTCTCCCACGCCGGGGCGGTCTTGGACTCGTTAGGCAACGGCAGCTTGAAGGGAATTCGCGCCGGCGCCGGATCACTAGTCGGAACGGACGCCCCGCGTGAGGCTGGAACTCTCTCAGAGGCGGGCGCGCCCGTTCCTATCGGTGAAATCTTGAATGGAATGCGTGTCGGCGCGGATGGGGCCAATGGAGGAGTCGTTTCCGCCGGCGGCGCAGACGACATTTCTTCGTGCAGTAATTCTTCCACCGGCAATTTGATCACCGGTCGGCTGCCGTCTTTCGAACGGACAATCGGCAACTGCGGCACCGCCGGGACGGCCGGGGCAGGCGGCGGTGGCGCGGGTTTGCAAAACAATTCCGGTTGCGCGGCCGCGATATTCTCGGCCGTGGCCAATTCCATTTTGACCAGCGGTTTTTCGCAGATTTGCACCGGCGCCATCGTCGTGCCGAAGCGTGAATTATCTTCCAGCGTCACGCGCAAAAACGGCGTCTCCAGTTGCGGCACGGTTTGAGCGCGCGATTGATCGTTGCGCGTTTGCGCATTGTTAAATTGCTCGAGCACTTTTGTGAAAGGCAACGGCACCTGCGCCTGATCGGAAGGCGGCACAGGACGGACAAAGATTTCCGGGACCTGGTTGTAAATACTCGTTAGGCAAACGGCAGGTCGCGAACTGGCCATTCCTTTTTCCACTTCGGCCGCTTTCAACAAAACACGCCTGGATGCCTCTGCGTCGGAGACTGGTCGAATCCAACCGGCCGGCACCTGCCCGACGATGTCGCGCAATTCCAGCGAAATGACGCGCTCGACTGTTGGCTCCAAAGCCAAAGCCACGGCGGGTGGCAATTCGGCCGGGGCCTTTGCGCCTAACGAATAGACGCGCGGTTGCGGCGCGGGCGGTGGGACCGTTTCAAACTCTTCCCGTGGCGCAACCGTCCGCGTCGTGTTTGGCATGACGGTTTTGCTCAACCGCGCGCCATGCAATTTGTCGATCGACGCATTTCCGGAACGCGCCGGAGGTGGCTGCGCTTTCGGCGCCGCCGTCTTCTTAAAATAAGTCAGAAATGGGATGGTCATCGCTTAATGGTCCTCGGCCGTGACGCGCCAGACTTCTTCCAGCGTGGTGACGCCTTCGAGCGCCTTGTCGATCCCGGCCATACGCAAAGTTTTCATGCCCTCGGTCACGCCCTGGTTTTTGATCACCGCTGCCGAAGCGCGTTTGATGATCAAACGCCGGATGGTTTCGGTCACAGGCAATGCTTCGATAATCGCGACGCGTCCGAGATAGCCGCGATTCTTGCAACGATCGCAACCGGTCCCGTGATAAAAGACCGCGCCTTCCGCCGGTTCCATTCCGAGTTGTTGGAAAATTTCCGGCTCCGGGGTGAACTCTTCGCGGCAATTGGTGCAAATCCGCCTAACGAGTCGTTGCGCGCAGGCCATGATGACCGAGCTGGAAATCAAGAACGGCTCGATGCCCATGTCGTCCAGTCGCGTGATCGCGCCGGCCGCGTCGTTCGTGTGCAAAGTCGAGAGCACCTGGTGGCCGGTCAGCGCCGCTTTGACCGCGATGTCGGCGGTTTCGTTGTCACGAATTTCACCGACCATCACGATGTCCGGATCCTGCCGCAGGATGGATCGCAGCGCGGTCGAGAAATCGAGACCAATGTCCGCGCGCACCGCCACCTGGTTTACGCCCGCGAGTTCGTATTCGATCGGGTCCTCAACCGTGACGATGTTGTACATCGGGCTATTCAACTCCTGCAGGACCGAGTAAAGCGTGGTCGTTTTTCCGGAACCGGTTGGGCCCGTGACGAGAATCATTCCGTGCGGCGCGTCGATCGCTTTCTTGAATTTTCCGAGCGTGCCTTCATCCATGCCCATCTGGTCGATGGAGCCGGTCAGAGCCGCCTTGTCCAAAATACGAATGACGATTTTCTCACCGTGCGCCGTCGGCAAAATCGAAATACGAAGATCGACTTCTTTGCCGAGAACCTTGATGCGGAAACGTCCGTCCTGCGGCACGCGTCGCTCCGCAATGTTTAATCCCGCGAGAATTTTGATGCGCGATGTGATCGCGAGCTGCAGCGCTTTCGGCGGCGATTCCGCCAGCACCAATTCGCCGTCGATGCGGTAACGCAATTTTAGCGTGCGCTGGAACGGCTCAATGTGAATGTCCGACGCCTTCTCCTTGATCGCCTGCACCAAAATTAAATTGACGATCTTGATGACGGGCGCGTCTTCCGTGTCAGCCGCGAGACGATCGACATCGATCTCCTCGTTCTTGTTCGACTGCACCTCCACTTCGCCGGCATTCGACATGTCCTCCGCCACTTGCTTG
>JALZAX010000320.1 GCA_030948055.1 Verrucomicrobiota bacterium
CCGCCTGGCCAGGAATGAAAATGGATCTCGCCCAGACATCGCGTCCAGAAAAGCACGTGTTGGGCCAGACCTATAAATACCATAGGTCTGGTCACGGTCGGAGCTTGACCTCCTCGGGCACGTTGCGGAGGTTTTCGCGCTTTATGCGATTTCAAACCCTCTACGAAGCGCGCTGGATCCTGGCAGTGCTACTGCTTCTCGCGCTCGCCAGTTGGTTTCTTTCGCCATGGCTCGCCGCGGTTTGTTTACTTCTCATTCTGTATACTTTCGCCTTCTTCCGCGACCCCGATCGCGTCGCGCCTAACGAGTCCGATGCCATCCTCGCCGCCGCGGATGGTGTGGTGGCGGACATCGTGGAAGTGGAAGAGCGGGATGTTCTGAAGCGGCCGATGAAGCGGGTGGGAATTTTTCTTTCTGTCTTTGATGTGCATACCAATCGCGCACCGATCGACGGCCGCATTACTTACCGCGAACATCGCGAGGGTTTGTGTCTCGACGCGCGCAGTCCGGAGTGCGCCGATAAGAATGAAGCGATGATTTGGGCCTTCGAAAATCCGCGCGCCACACTGGTCGTTAGGCAGCTGACCGGCGCGATCGCGCGCCGCATCGTCGCTTGGTCAAAAGTGGGTGACGTTTTGCAGAAGGGCGAACGCTTTGGCATGATTCGCTTCGGGTCTCGCACGGAAGTTTATCTGCCGCTCGATGCCACGGTTGTGGTAAAAGTAGGCGATCGCGTCAGCGGTGGGACGACGGTGATTGCCCGATTGGCCTAACGAATGCAAGAGGAGAGCCCAAAGATTTATCTGCTGCCGAATCTGATGACGGCCGGCAATTTGTTCTGCGGCTTTGCCGCCGTTTTGTGCATCTACGATGGCGCACAGGATGTCGATTTCACCGTCGCGGCCGGGAAATTCCACGATGCCATCTGGTTCATCCTGCTGGCTTGCGTTTTCGATTTGCTTGATGGCCGGCTGGCCCGGCTCGGTGGCCATGAAAGCGCCTTCGGCCGCGAATTCGATTCACTGGCCGACATCGTTTCCTTCGGGATGGCGCCGGCCTTGTTAGTTTACCAAATTGTTCTCGGCGAATTTCGCAATCTTGGTTGGATGATCGCGTTTGTTTACCTGGCCTGCGGCGCGTTACGGCTGGCGCGTTTTAATTGCATCTCAGCCAACGGCAATGGCGCGGCGGACAAAAACTTCTCCGGCTTTCCCATTCCGGCCGCGGCCGGTACTATCGCGTCGATCACGCTTTTCATGCTCTGGCTGGACGAGGGTCAGCACACGATCGGTCGATGGAAATACGCATTGCCGCCGCTCATGCTTTTTCTTTCGTTCATGATGTTTAGCAAATTTCGCTATCCGAGTTTCAAAGCGGTCAACTGGAGAACGCAGCAATCAGTTCCGCGCTTTCTTTTCGTCATCGCCGTCCTCGCCGTCACGGTGAAGTTCTACAAATGGATGGCCGCCATTCTTTTTCTCGTTTATTTGCTCTACGGATTTTTGCGGCCCTTCCTTTCTCCGAAACGTCGCCGCGAGATCGAAGAAGAAATCGGCGAAGAAGAAATCTCTGAGGGTCCGATCGAAGAAACGCCTTAGCGGTTTAGCTCGGCGAGAATTTCCGGATCGCGCACGTCGGCCCAATCGCCCGTCAGCTCAAGCGCTTGCACCCTTTTCCCTGAACGCGCGAGATCACGCACGGCATCGGTCAGTTCGTATTCGCCGCGCGGCGAAAGTTCCAGCTGCGCGGTGAAATCGAAAATGCTTGGACGAAAAGCGTAAATTCCCGCGTTGTACCACGGACTGGTCGGTTCGTTAGGCAGCGGTTTTTCTCGCACATCGGTCACTTGGAAGTTGTCATTCACAAAAACCGCGCCTCCTTTGCTCACGTCCTGATCGCGTCGCACGCTGACGATCGCTTCCACATCATCGACTGGCCTAACGAGTGGTTGGTAATTGGATGGATCAACCAAGATATCGCCGTAACTCAAGACAAACGGATCATGGCCGCAAAACTCACGCGCCAATTCGACCACCCTGCCGGTCCCGTCTTGTCGGAGTTGCGTGACGTAAGAAATCTTTTCGTCGCCAAAATAATCGCGCACTACTTCCGCACGCCAGCCGACGACGATGCAAAAATCCTGCACGCCCGCCGCGCGCAGACCTTCGATGATGTGTTGCAGCACCGGTTTGCCGCGCACCTGCAACATCGGCTTCGGCAAATCGTTCGTCAGATCGCGCATGCGCGTGCCGCGGCCGGCCGCGAGCAAAACGGCTTTGGTGATTTGATTCATTCCGGCTAGCTTCGCGCGATGCGGATGCAGTTTCTAGCGAAGTATCGTGAAGGCGGGCTGCTTTTAATGCGACTCGGCCTGGGTGTGCTCTTTATCATTTTGCTCGGGCCGGTCCTGCTCGGTGGTCATGCCGCATGGACACACAATGGTGAGGCGATCCGCAGCCTGGGTCTGCATGCGCATTATCAATTCTGGGGATTTCTCGGCGCGCTCCTTGGCTGCATTGGTGGGGCGCTGATGATTTTCGGATTGTTCTTTCGTCTCGGCGTCTTGTTCGTCTTGCTTATAACTCTGGTTCACTTGTTAGGCATCAATAACTACCGCACAAATCTCGATGCGGTTTTGCTCTTCGTGATTTTGCTCGGCATCCTCTTTGTCGGGCCGGGCAAATACAGCGTGGATAAGAACTAACGACTCGTTAGGCTTTTTCCAGCGCGCCAGGGACGGCCACGTCGGATTCCGGCGGCGAACCGCGCAACATGCGCGCACCGAAATAAGATCCGATCACGACCATCGCCGCCACGCCTTGTCCGAGCAATGTCTCCCTGGTCGGGAAAACCGCGAACCACATTCCCATCCATCCAGGAATCAAGTTTTCCAGCCATGGAATCGTGGTTGTCCCAACCCAATGCGCCAACTGCATTTCCTGAACTTGTTCGCCGACCATCACCAGCAGGACGACCCCGAGAAGAATGCCGGTCGTGATCAACATTTTGCGATAGGGCAAACGCCTTTGCAGAGCGAAAGTTAGAATAGCGACGAAGGCCGAAAGTGTGAGGCCCAGCAGCGCGCCCTTTAGCACGACTCCGCCCCCGAGCCGAAGGTAGTAGCTCTGCAAAAACAGCACCACCTCGAAGCCTTCACGATAAAGCGAAGTAAATCCCAGTAGGACAAATCCCCACCACAGGTGCCCGGGGTTTGCGCTCGCGATGAGATTTTTGCGACGGCGATTGTGCGCTCGGATCCAGCCGCCCCAGTAAATTTTGTGAAAAAACCAATTCATGATCACAAGCAACACGACCACTGCCAGTAGTCCGGTGGCGGCTTGAAGATCGAGCGCGGGCACGCTTTCGGTCAGTTGTCCCATGATTCCGATCGCGATAAACCACGTGACAATCGTCGCCCCGAATGCCACCGCCGTGCCGAGCGCGACTGGCCGACGA
>JALZAX010000037.1 GCA_030948055.1 Verrucomicrobiota bacterium
GTGCATGATGAAAAAATCCCAAACCCCAAGCTCCAAATCCCAAAAAAATCCCAAGCTCCAATAACCAAATCAACGCGCCAAGTCTTTTGGGATTTAGAGCTTGGAGCTTCTTTGGAGCTTGGGGTTTGGAACTTGGAACTTTGGACTTTACTCGATTTTCGGCGTCTCGATGCCGAGAGCGTCGGCCAGATCCTGGAGATGTTCCTGCTCCTGCGCGATGATTTCGCGCAGCACTTCGCCGAGGGCAAACTCGCCCATCCCATCGGCCTGCCGAATGCGTTCGCGATAATTCACCAGGGTGACGCGCTCGTTTTCGAGATCGAACTTGAGCATCTCTTTCGCCTTATCGGAAACCTTGACCTCTTTCGGTTTGTTCGTGGGCGTGCCGTTTAAATAATCGATCTGCTTGGCGATCTTGATCGCGTGCTGAAGTTCTTCGCCGGCGTGTTTTTCCAACTCCTGCGCGATGTGGTTGTACTCCGCGCCTTTGATCGTCTGGCTGTAAATGATGTAGGCGATGATGGCCTGATATTCGCGCGCCAGATCTTCGTTCAACAACTCGACCATGCGCTTGCGCGTGATTTTCGTTTCGTCGCTCATAGGTGCGAATGCATTCGCACAAAATCCGGCGCGCGCCTAACGAAAGAATTCTTTGGCTTTATTGCGCGAAAATTCGAGCAGCGTCGAATTCCAAACCCGGAAAAAGCGACGAAGTAAACTTGTCCGTCGCTCCGTAAGTCGCAGAAGGATTTTCTGCATCCTGCTTGAGCAAATAAACTTCAATCTTACCCGTCTCGGGCGCGATGATCCAAAGCTCGCGCACGCCCGATTTTGCATAAACTCCGCGTTTATTGTTTCGATCCAGCCGCGCGGTCTTCGGCGAAAGAATTTCCACGACAAAATCCGGCGCGCCTTCTATCCCCTCATCCGTCAAAATCGATCGTCTCTCGTGCGAGAAAAATATTATGTCCGGTTGAAAGGCGTTGTGAAAATCCAGATAAACACTCAGGGGGGCATGGTACATTTCACCGCGCGGATTTTTCTTGAGGTATTTCATCAGCACATAACTGAGGCTGCCCGAAATTTCCTGATGATAGCGATTGGGACTTAGCGCGAGATGCAGTTCCCCTTCGATTAACTGATAACGCGGTCCGGTTTCAGGAAGAATGTTGTAATCCTCCACGGTCAGGAGCGGAATTTCGACGGCCGTCGCCACGGGTAATATGATGCGATCAGGCAAAGGAAGCGTCAAGAAACGCGCTGGGCGCCTAACGAAAGAATTCTTTGGCGCGTTCGAAGAAACTCCGCCGAATCGGAGTGTTTTCGTCACCGCAGAGTTCGGCGAATTCTTCCAGCTTCTGGCGTTGATCGCCGTTGAGCATGGTCGGTACTTCCACGATGAGCCGGGCGAGCAAATCGCCGCGATCGCGTCCGTTGACGTTCATGATGCCTTTGCCGCGCAATTTGAAAATCTGACCGCTCTGCGTGCCGGCGGGAACTTTGAGATTCGCTTTGCCTTGCAAAGTCGGGACGGGAACTTCGCCGCCGAGCGCGGCGAGGGTGAATGGCACCGGCAATTCGCAATAAAGATTGTCGTCTTCGCGTTGGAAAATTTCGTGTTCCTTGACGTGGATGACGACGTAAAGATCGCCCGGCGGGCCGCCGCGAATTCCCGCTTCACCATTTTTAGTCGAACGCAGACGCGAACCTTCCGCGATGCCGGCGGGAATTTTTAGTTTGATGCGGCTCTCTTTTTCGACGCGGCCTTCGCCTTCGCAAACCTTGCACGGTTTTTCGATGATCTGACCAACGCCGCGGCAACGCGGACAAGTTTGCGAGACCTGGAAAAATCCACGCGAACTAATGACCTGGCCGCGTCCCCCGCAGGTCGGGCAATTAATGGTGCGCGAGCCGGACTCGGCGCCTTTGCCGTTGCACTTCGCGCAGGTGTCAAGCTTGCGCACTTCGATTTCTTTTTCGACGCCGAAAGCCGCTTCTTCCAGCGTGATCTGCATGTCGTAACGCAGATCACTCCCGCGCTGGCGGCCCTCGCGATCGACCTGCGCGCCGCCGCCAAAGAACGTTTCGAAAATTCCGCCGCCCATTCCACCGCCGCCGCCGCCAGCGCCGAAAACTTCGCGGAAAATATCGAATGGATCATGGAACCCGCCGCGACCAAAACCGCTGCCGCCCTGCGCAAACGCGGCGTGACCGTAGCGATCATAAGCGGCGCGTTTGTCCGCATCCATCAGCACGTCGTAAGCTTCGCCGAGTTCCTTAAAATTCTCCTCGGCCTTGGCGTCGCCGGGATTTTTGTCCGGGTGAAATTTGACCGCGAGCTTGCGGTAGGAGCGCTTGATTTCCTCTTCCGTCGCTTCGCGGCTGACGGAAAGCACTTCGTAATAATCGCGTTTGGTGACGGGCATCTCTTTAACTCGTGCTCCTGCTCGTGCTCGTAATCGTGCTCGAACCCTGGATACAAAAATCGATTACGAGCACGATCATGAGCACGAGCAGGAGTGTTGTTATTCCGCGCCGCTCGAAACCACCACACTGGAAGGCCGCAACAAGCGGTCCTTCAGGCGATAGCCGCGACGCGTCTGGCGCATGACAGTTCCTTCTGCAATTTTCGTGCTCGGCTCATGCGCAATCGCTTCGTGCAGATTCGGATCGAACTTCTGGCCTTCGGCATCGATCGGCTGCAAACCGTTGTCTGCGAGAAAATCCGTCAACTGTTTCAGGACCATGTTCATCCCGGAAAAGATGGGCGACTTTTCCCCCTCGCCTCGCGCGGCGGAAAGTCCCAGCTCGAAGTTGTCGATGATCGGGATCAAGCGCTCGAAAAGAGAGCTATTTGCATACTTGATCGCGTCGTCTTTTTCGCGGGCCGCGCGCTTTTTGTAATTGTCGAAATCGGCCTGGCTGCGCAACGCCAGATCGCGGAACCGATCGAGATCGGCCTGCAAACCGGCGCAGGGATCGTCGCTGTCCGACTGCTCGTTAGGCCCGCCGTCGCGAATGTGCACTGGCACTGACTCGCCGGCGTCCGGCGTTTCCGTTTCTTTTTTTTTCATGTCTTGCGGATTACAATTAAAGTGATGTCGTCGTGCTGCGGCGTCGAGGCGACGAAGGCGCGCACGTCTTCGATCAACCGGTTGATAACCGCTTCCGGACCACCGGCCACGCTGGCTTTCACCGAATGCATCATGCGGTCGAGCCCAAATTCCTCTTCTTCCGCGTCGAGCGCCTCGGTCACTCCATCGGTGTAAAGGATGAGGCAATCATCCTTTTCCAACGGGACGGCAACGTCGGCATTGATCCTATCGAACACGCTGCCGCTGTCAATTCCCAGGACCAATCCGGGCGGCTTGAGCGGGGTCAATTCCCGCGTGGCGCTGCGGTAAAGAAGAGGCGCATCGTGTCCCGCGCGCGAGAGCGTAACCGTGGCGCGCGCGTGATCGAGAATCAGGTAGGCCATGCTGATGAACATGTCTTCCTTGATGTCGGGATAGAGCTGGCGATTCACTTTTTTTAGAACATCGGAGGGCGAGGAATTTCCCGGCGCGCAACTGCGCAAAACGCTGCGGCAGATCGCCATGATCAAAGATGCCGGCACGCCTTTGCCCGAGACGTCGGCAATGGCCACACCAAGCCTTTCTTCATCGACTTGAATGTAATCGAAATAATCGCCGCTGACCTGACTGGCGGGAATGTTCAACCCGCTAATTTCAAAACCGGCGATGATCGGCGCTTCCGCCGGCAACATGATGCGCTGAATTTCGCGTGCGATCTGCAGATCGTGATCGAGCCGCTTCTTTTCGTTCGCTTCCGAATAAACGATCGCGTTGTAAAGCGCGAAGGCCGATTGCTCGGCGATCGATTTGAAGACCACGAAATCACTTTGGGTAAACGGCGCGCTCATCGGTCCGTTACCGAGCGCGAGAACACCCATGTTTTGTTTGCCGTAAAGAAGCGGTGTCACCATCAACGAGGTCGCGCCGAGAGTCGTCCCGCGCATTTTCGCCAGCTCAGGCGTTTCCGAGACGTCGGAAACAAAAAAGGCCTGACGATCTTGCCAGGCGCGCCCGATGACACCTTCACCGACATCGACTGCGTGCATGCGCAGATAACTTTCCAGCGCGACCGGCGTGGTCTCCGCCTGCTCCATAATATGCGGCGGCACTTCGACCATTGGTGGACAACCCTTCGAAAAATAAACCGGCGTCAGCTTCACCCCGGTGCGATCGACCATGTAAAGCGCGCCGCCGTGCGCATCGAGAATACGCGCGGCGCCTTCGACAATCAGCCGATGCAGATCGGCCGCGCGGATGGTCGTTTCGGTAAAAGCGGCTCCGAGACCGTGCAAGAAATCAAAGACGAGCGTCTCTTCGACCTGAATTTCTTCCTTGGAACGCTCGAGTTGCCGGATGCGCTGGACTTGAATGCGCCAGCTCAATCCCCAGACGACGAGCAACGCAATCAGCAGCCCGAGAAGAAGCGTGGCCCACATGACGAAGCGGAGACTACTTCGTGACGGGCGCTTTTTGTAGGTCTTGTTTTAAGTATTCGAGAACGTCTTTGAACTTGGAAAAATTCTCGGGCGCCGCCTCACAAAGCGCCTCGTGCGCATCGAGCATCTGTTGTGTCTGCTCTTTCTTTTGCGCGGATGGTTCGGCGGGCGACGACTCGTTAGGCAAATCGTGACACTCCGGAGCGTTCGAACCGTTCGAGTGGATCTGGAAAATTTGGTCGAGTCCCAAACCGGTGAGCAAGTCACGGCTGCGATTACCGCAATGCACCACGTGCAGATGACCGTGGCCGAGTTCCTTCAAACGCAGCGCGACTCCCGCCATTGTCCCCATGAAGGTCGAATCCATCATGGCGCAGTTCTCCAAGTCGAAGACAAATTCACGATATCCGCGCTGCACCATCTCGCGGGTAAAGTCTTTCAGGTTACCGCTGTTTAGGAAGTTCCCTTTGCCTTCTACCTTCACCCAAACGGCTTTCCCGTTTACTCCGACTTGGATAGATGACTGCACAACTCTCTCTCAAAAATATAGGATTTCGCCCCTAGGGTGTCAAACCTCGCCCCGCGCGTCGGGCTCTAAGGTCCACGCCACAAGTAAGATCGATCCTCGGCCACGATTCGGCCTTTCTCGATTAACAGACAACGCCAGGCCAGGACGCGGCCGTCATTCAAGAAATCGTCACCGATGACCGCAAATTCCGTTTTGATGTGCCCGTGCACATTCGGATAAGTGACCTCGCGGGCCTGAGTCAGCGCACGCAATTTATCCTGCTGATATTCGAGGCGAACCGTAATGGCAGCCGGGCGTTTCGCGCGCCAGAAAAAATCGAAATAGTTTCCGTAACGCTGCCGCTTATCGAGCTCCGTCACCGCGCCATAAAGCCGATACGCGCTCTCAAAACCGACCGACGGATCCTTCGGCCCGCTGCGTCCGCTCTGAAATCTTTTCGCGGCACTTCCTCCCGGGATGTCGCCTAATGCGAACAATTTCGTTTTACGAAATTGAAAATCCGGATCGACCGCGACCGGCAGCTTCTCGATCTTGGTCAGCTGTTTGAAATTGTCGGCCGCTTGCGCCTGAACAATCGGAAAAAGAACGAGCGCGAAGAGCGCCCCGCGAAATTGCATCGGCTAGAGCAAATCGCTTCCGCTCGGCGGTGTCAATTTCCGCCGCGAGTTTCGTTTGCGCTCTTCCGCGCGTAATTATTTGCGTGATCCAGGTGCGATACGAACGCGGCGTCTATTTACCGACGCAGGACTTGTGGCTCGATCCGTGGGACGCGAAGCCGCTCGCTTTCGTTTCCCATGCGCACAGCGACCACATCGCGCCGCACCGCGAAATCATTCTTTCCGAACGCACCGCGCGTTTAATGCAGGCGCGCATGCCAGGCGAACGCCAGGAACACATTCTGGAGTTCGGACGCCTAACAAGTCTTCGCGACATGCAGATCATGCTTCTTCCGGCGGGACACATCTTCGGTTCCGCGCAATTTTTTCTCCAAAGCGATACCGGTTCTCTTCTTTACACCGGCGATTTCAAATTGCGTCCCGGCAAATCTGCCGAAGCCACCGAATGGCGCCAGGCCGATACGCTCATCATGGAAACAACCTACGGTCTGCCGCGCTACCGCCTGCCACCGACCGACGATGTGGTCGCAGAGATTGTCGCCTTTTGTCGCGACGCCTTGGAAGAAAACGCTGTGCCGGTCTTGCTCGGCTATTCGTTAGGCAAGGCGCAGGAAATTCTTTGTGCGCTGGGTGACGCCAGGCTCACACCGATGTTGCACGGCTCGGTGCATCGCATGACGCGCATCTATGAGCAGTTCGGCCAATCGTTCTGCAAATTCGAGCGCTACAACGCCAACGCGGTCGCGGGCAAAGTGCTCATCTGTCCACCGAGCGCGAATCGCTCGCGCATGCTGGAAAAAATTCCGAAGAAACGCGTCGCCATGATCAGCGGCTGGGCGGTCGAACCCAATGCAGTCTATCGCTACCAGGTCGATGCTGCTTTTCCGCTTTCCGATCACGCCGATTACACGGACCTGCTGCGTTACGTTGAACTCGTTAGGCCAAAACGCGTTCTCACCTTGCACGGTTTCGCCGCGCAATTCGCGCGCGATCTGCGCGATCGCGGCGTGGAAGCGTGGGCCTTGAGCGAAGAAAACCAACTTGAATTAACGCTCGGTACTTTTCGCGCGGCGGAGATTCCGTCCGCGAACGCGAAGGCGTCCGATGAAGTCGATTCCGAGTTCCTCACCTTCGCCAAAGTCGGCCAGTCCATCGCCGCGACACCGGCGAAATTACAGAAAACAAAACTGCTCGCCGATTATCTGCGCAGTTTGCCTAACGAGCAGTTGCCCATCGCCACGACCTACCTCACCGGCAAAGCTTTTGCGCAAAGCGATCCACGCACGTTGCAGGTCGGTTGGGCTGTCATCTTTCGCGCCCTCCTCGCCGCGACCAAACTGGGCGAACCGGAATTTCGCCAGATCGCCAGTGGTTTCGGCGACGCGGGCAAAAGCGCCTTCGCCGCGCTGGAAGGTCGAACGCAAGCGGAGCCATTCACCTTGCAGGAATCGAAAGAGCTTTTCGACCAACTGCAAAAGGCGCGCGGGCCGATCGCGAAAACGGAACTGCTGCAAAATCGCCTAACGAGACTTTCACCGCGCGAAGGCGAGTACGTCGTGAAAATTTTGACCGGCGATCTGCGCATCGGTTTGCGTGAAGGTTTGGTGGAAGAAGCGATCGCGAATGCTTTCACCGCGCCGCTCGATGATGTGAAGGAAGCCCACATGTTGTTAGGCGAGATCGGGCAAACGGCGCTGCTAGCCGCGCGCGGCGAATTGCAGACCGCCGAGCTTTCCCTTTTCCGCCCGATCAAATGCATGCTCGCCAGTCCCGAACCGACGGCGGAAGCGGTCTGGGAACGTTTCAACGGCGCCGAAGCGATTTATGTCGAAGACAAATTCGACGGCATCCGCGCGCAACTGC
Source organism: Verrucomicrobiota bacterium (assembly GCA_030948055.1). GTDB lineage: Bacteria > Verrucomicrobiota > Verrucomicrobiia > Chthoniobacterales > UBA10450 > JACCTI01. Next base: position 7,520 of record JALZAX010000037.1, read on the forward strand.
ATCGCGGAAAAGATCGCGTGGAAATTTTTTCGCGCGATCTGCGACGCATGACCACGCAATTTCCCGATCTCGTGGAACGCGCGCGTGGTTTCGAGGATGAAGTGATTCTCGATGGAGAAATCATGGCCTTCGAACACGGGCGCAAGCTTACGTTTTTCGATCTACAAAAGCGCCTCGGACGAAAAGCGGACCTGGCCGATCTCTTCGACACCGCTTCGGCCGACGTGCCGGTCGTTTTCGTGGCCTTCGATATTTTGTGGCTTAACCATCACTCGTTATTGAAAAAAACTTTGCGCGAACGGCGCGAAATCTTGCGCGGTCTAAAGCTGCCGCCGCAATTTCAGCTTTCCGAAATTTCACCCGTGCACTCGGCGGAAGAATTGGAGAACGCCTTCCAACTCGCGCGCCGTCGCATGAACGAAGGCTTGATGGTGAAGGATCCGGAGAGTTTCTATTCGCCCGGCCGACGCGGAATGTTCTGGTTCAAACTCAAGAAGGAATTAGCCACGCTCGACGTCGTGGTTGTCGCCGCCGAGCTGGGACATGGCAAACGCAATCACGTTTTGAGCGACTACACTTTTGCGGTGCGCGACGATGCGAGCGGTGAATTGCTTCCGATCGGCAAGGCTTACAGCGGTCTGACGGACGTGGAAATCGCCGAGCTGACAGAGCATTTCAAAAAAACAACCGTGGTGGATCACGGACGTTATCGCGAAGTAAAACCGGATACCGTCTTGGAAATCGCCTTCGATTCTGTGCAACCGAGCACGCGACACGCCAGTGGTCTGGCGTTGCGTTTTCCGCGCATCAAAGCGATCCGGCGCGACAAAACAATCGAGAATATCGACACCCTTTCCTACGCGCGTCAGCTCGCGCAGGAACTCGGGAAAGGCGTGATCCAAACTACTCGTTAGGCGTCGGTGTCGGTGTCGGTGTGACGTTCGGCGGCAAAGCGCGTGGCGGTCTTTTCGGCGCCAATCCCGGCATCGGCGTCTCTTCCGGCGACGCCGGCGTTCCTTCTGCTGCCTCGGTCGGCAGCGGTCGCGGAGTGGAAAGTTGACGCGGCGGCGCGGCCGGCGGTGCCGCCACAGCCGGTGAAGTTAGCGGCGCCGGAGTCGGCGTCGCCTGAGGTTTGCGATAATTTTCCAACGCCTTCTGTCGCGCTTTCTGGCGTTTCAATTCTTGCTCCGCGGCATCGGTCGGGTTGGGAGTAACCGGCGGTGTGGCGCGCGGGAAAGGAGAAGTCGGAATTGGTTGCGCAGTGGCGCTTGGCGCAACGGTTGCAATTGGTGACGGAGTCGCGGTCGCTATCGGTCTTGGCGCAGGCGTGGCAGTGGCCACTGGTGAGGGTGTGGCGGTCGCTATAGGTTTCGGCGCCGGCGTAGCAGGGACTACAGGTGTCGGGGTGGCCGATGGTCGAGCGGAAGGCGCAACGGTTGCGACAGGGCTTGGTGTCGCCGTGCTCCTTGCCGCAACACTTGCAGTCGGGGATGGTGTCGCCGTTGCAACTGAAGACGCTGTCGGCGCCGGCGTAGCAAGGACCACAGGTGTCGGGGTCGCCGATGGTCGAGCGGAAGGCGCGACGGTTGCGACAGGACTTGGTGTCGCGGTGCTCCTTGCCGCAACACTTGCGGTTGGGGATGGTGTCGCCGTTGTAACTGGAGCGGCTGTCGGCGCCGGCGCAGCTTCCGTTACTGAAGGTTTCTCAAACTTCTTCGATGGCGCATCGGGCGGCGGAGTCGCTTCCGATTTCATTTTCTCGCGAGCGCGCTCGATCTGCGTCTGATCGCCCGTGGCCGCGATGTGTTCGACCGTAGCGCTTTGAATCGCCGGCGCGCTCGTGCGCGGCCTGGCAGTGGCGCGCGCGGTGAAGAATGGCGTCACAACTTGCAGCGTTTCTCCGCTCACGACCGAGCGCGGATTCTGGTCCTGCTCGACATCGAATTCGCGCTGCAAATGCAAACGCTCGACCGGTCGCCGGCTATGTTCGCGCAAACGATCGAAGTTCGGACCTTCGTTCACGATCATCGTCTTGTTGTAAGTGATGTTGGTCACGTTGGTCGTTTCATTGACGATGGTAACGTTCCGCTCCACCGGAACGACGGCGCGCTGGACGTTTTCGTCGCCGATATCTTCGTTAGGCACGAAGACGTATTCGCCGGCGTCGATGTCGTAATAACTGTCGGCCCATTTGTGAATTCCTTTGCCGCGCTCGAAACGCGCCTGCGGCGGCAACGGCGCCCAGCCGACATGTTGATCGCTCGTGCGCCATGAAACCCACGCCGGCGCCCATTCATCGCCGGGAACCCAAACCCAACCGACATCGCTCAGGCGCGTCCACCGGCCGTAGTGATAAGTGGCCCAGCCAAAAGGCTCATCGGAAATCCAAGTCCAGCCAGCGTCGGTATAAGCCCAGCGCCCATCGGTGTAAGGCCGCCAGCCGCGCGATTGGTGTGCGGCGCGCGGCTGCCACACGTAGCCGTAGTCCACACTCTCTCGCCACGTGCCATACGGTTCAAGTTTGCGATAAAAGGTATCGTAGGATTGCGGGGCGCGCTCCGCGGAAGTTGATTCGCGTTCGCTGGTCACGCGGGTCGTCGCGACCGCGGGAGTTGCAGTTGCTCGCGTCGCCAGAGCCTTTTCGCGCGCATCGAGGTCGGCTTGTTGTTGCGCGAGTCGATCTTTTTCCTGCGCCTGATGTTCGGCGTCGAGTCGCGCCTGCACTTCCTTTTGAATTTGCGCGTCGCGCTCGGCCTGGCTTTGCGGTTTTTCGCACGAGACAGAAAACGCGCAGATGGCGGCGAGAGTGAGCCAGGAGAAAATTTTCATGGTGGAATTAGACATGTTTGCGGGACTCTTATTCGATTTTTAACTACTCGTTAGGCGATTGCGTCGGGCTGGGCAAGGGCGGCGGCGGCGAATTTATGATTGTGACTTTTTCGATTCGATCGAGGTGGCGCTTCTCGTAATTGGCGAAAATGGAAAGCAGTGCCATCGCGACGAGGACGAGCGCCATGAGTTCCAGACCGCGCCGCGGCGCGCGCGAAACCTGCGGCGCAGTCGGTTTGTTCTCATCCGGATTCATCGCGCGGAATATCGACTGCGAACTTTCGCCCGCAACAAATGCGATGAACAATTGCCGGTGAGATGAAAATCGCGGTCCTTTTCGGCGGCACGAGCGCGGAACGCGACGTCTCGGTGGCGAGCGGTGCGCAGGTGGTGCGCGCGCTGGAAGAAGCGGGTCACGAAGTGCTGGCGGTCGATACCGCGCGCGGCGTGCTCGGGCCGGGCGAACGCGCACAGCTGCTCGCCACCGGTGTCGCGCCGCAACCGCCGAAAAACGAAGAGCTCGCCATCATTCGCTCAGATACTTCCGCGCTTTCGAAAACCGGCAGTTTAAAAAATGTCGATGTTGTCTTTCTCGCGCTGCATGGCGGAACCGGAGAAGACGGCACCATCCAGGCTTTTCTCGATCTGGCGCAAATCCCCTACACCGGCTCCGGCCATCGCGGGAGTGCGAACGCCATGGACAAAGACACTTCCAAACATCTTTTTCGCGCGGCAGGAATTCCTACACCGGATTGGTTGATGGCGCCGATCAACGCGGAAACGGTCGAACGGGACCTTGGTTTTCCGGTGATCGTGAAACCAAACAGCCAGGGATCGACCATCGGGTTATCACTCGTTAGGCAAAAAGACGGACTCGATGCGGCGATTGCGCTCGCAGCGAAATACGACAGCGAAATCATGCTGGAGCGCTTCATCGCCGGTCGCGAATTTACCGTCGGGGTTCTGGGAGATCGCAGCCTCGCCGTGGGAGAAATCATCCCGGCAGCGGCGGAGATTTTCGATTACGCGAGCAAGTATCAAACGGGCGGAGCGCGTGAAATTTTTCCCGCGGACCTCAGCGCGGAAGCGACGCGGCGCGCGCAGGAATTAGCGCTGGCGGCGCATCGCGCGTTGAAACTGCGCGATTACAGTCGGGTCGATTTCCGGATGGATGCGGACGAAAATTTCTGGGTGTTGGAAGTGAATGCCTTACCAGGCATGACCGCGACCAGTCTCTTGCCGCAATCCGCAGCCGCAGCGGGAATAAGCTTCGCAGAATTATGCGAACGAATCTGCCGCAGCGCCACGGAGCGAACGAAATTGCCTAACGACTCCTAGGTTTCGAGCGCCGCGATCGCGCGCATGACGCGCTCGCTCAGCTGTTGATACAGCTCTTTGCTGCGCGGTTGCAGGTCCGCCTCGGTGAAATGAATTGGTTCGCCGATGGCGATGGTGATCGGATGAAAATGCAATCGCCCGCCGCCGCGCGGCAACGCTTCATGCGCGCCGGAAATTCGCATCGGCAAAACCGGCGCAAGCGTTTTGGCGATGACGAAACCGAGACCGGGCAGCGCGGGTTGCAGATTTCCGTCGAGAGTGCGCGCGCCTTCGGGAAAGACAACAGTGGCGTCGTTGTTTTTCAAAATGCGAATGAGCGCTTTTAAGGCGCTGCGATCCGCCCCCTCCTGATCGACCGGCACGACGTTCAGTTTCGGCAGGAGCCAACCGAGCACTGGAACATCGAGCAAATTTTTACGCGCGAGAAAATAAGTTTCGCGACCTGATGCGACGCCCGCGAGTGGCGGGTCGAGGTAACTTTGGTGG
>JALZAX010000321.1 GCA_030948055.1 Verrucomicrobiota bacterium
TCGGCGGGGACAGCTGCACGATCTCATTCGCGTCTTCCGCGATTGCGATCGTGTTTTGATGACGCTGAGTCTCGGAATGGTCGTGCCTCTGACACTGCTCACGTCGCGGCGCCTGCAACAGCTCATGCCGCGGCGCGATCAACTCGACTTCGGAGAAGCGAACAAACTGATTCTCGCGGCCAGCACTTTGAATCTGATTCTGCCATCGAAAATGGGGGACATCGCCAAGGCGTGGTTCATGAAAGAACGCGGCCATCTCGCCGGGTCGCTCGCTTTCGCGGTGGTCGTTTTCGAAAAAACTTGCGACATGCTTTCGCTCCTTTTGTGGTGCGTCCTGGGACTGCTTTTTTACCCGGAGAAGGACGCGATCTTCTGGACAATGACGGCAGTGATTAGCGCCGCATTTCTTCTTGGTTTGCTCTTGTTAGGCCAACCACAGGTCGCCGTATTTATTTTTCGCTGCGCGCGATTGACACGATTGAGCGAGGCCTGGCAGGAAATGCATGATTATTTTTGGTCGAGCAAAACGCGCCTAACGAGTGTGGCCTTCACTTCGCTCTTCATTTGGTTTCTGCATCTGTTGCAAATCTGGATGTTCATCCGTGCGCTCAATGCCTCGGCGCCGTTCCTCGCCAGTCTCGCGCTCTCGCCGCTGGCAATTCTGGCCGGACTGCTGCCGCTCACCTTCGCAGGCGTCGGGACACGCGATGCCGCGCTGGTTTTATTTTACCAACCGTACTTTGCCGCTCCGACCGCGGTCGCGCTGGGTCTGCTTTGCACTGCGCGCTACATACTACCGGCGCTCGCGGGATTGCCGTTCGTCTCTACGGCGCGGGCGAATCTTCCATCACGGCGCGAAAGCGATTGAATTCCACGCGCTGGGTTTTCTCGGCGAAACGCAGTTCGATTTTGCAGGACGTGCTCTCCGCAGGAATGGCCAGCGCAAAAAAATCCAAACCGCGCTCGCGCATCAGGTATGGGCGCACGACGAGCGGCTTTTTCCGATCACGGTTGTCGGGAATAAAACGGAGCCGAACATCAAATGCGTCCACCTGATCGGAGGCGGCTTCCACTTCCAGCCTAACGAGTCGTCCGCGACATTGCTCGGGAATTTGCCAAACTGTTTTCAAGCGCGGACGCGCGTGTCCGCGTTCCCAAATCGCCGGGAGTGTCGGCACAACGTCAATTATCAGCGGCGAAGAAACGGATCCGTCGCGGCGTTTACGATAAAAGACGAGCTCGGGGGAATCATTTTTCACCAGTGCCTGCCTCAGTTCCCAATTCGTTTCAGGTTGGAGAAAATAGGATGCGAGCTGCGGTGGCGGCGCTGCAGGATTTTGGTTGAGCCGTTGGGTGACACGAAGCCAGGTCAGTTTGTGCGCATACCAAAATTCATCGGCGCTGGCCGCTTCCGCTTCCAGCGCGGGATCGCGCTCGAGGATTTCGCCGTGCGTGAGGAAATGGAAACGCGCGGCATCGCGCGGCGAAACCAGGCGCGCCAAATCGCGCATGGAAGCGTGCGTAAAAACGGTCGTGCCATCCGGCACCGATGCGAGATAGCGTCGCATCTCCGGAACGAATCCCGTGTGGAAAAAATTCCGGTCTGTCGTTAGGCAAAAAAATATTAGGACGCTCGCAGTAAAAAAAATTGGTGTGAGAGGACGTGAAAAAATGCGCGCGAAAAATGGCCGCAGTTGCAGCCGTTGTTTCAACTCGCGCAGCGCGAAGATTGCCAGCAACGACATCGGGATTGCGACGCTCGCGAGGAAACGCGGCGCATCGCGCACGAGCGGACGAATGGGCCAGAGGCTTTGCGGCGTGCAGGAATATTCGAACAGGAGCAAGACACACCAAATGGCGAGGACGCGCGGGAAAATTTCCCGACCACGCCAGGCCAGAAAAATTCCGGCCAGCGCGCACAACGAATAAAGACGCGCCAGCGGATCGTGCCAAAAGCTGTCGAGAAAACGGAACGGCAGCAGCCATGGATTTTCGAACTCCGTGCCTTTGGCGGCGCGATTGTAAGTGTTGGCGGTCAGATCGTGCAGCCAGTCGCCGAAAAGCTGGTGATAGAAGGCGCACTCCAGCAGATACAAAAAAAGCGCGACGATTCCGGCCGCGATGAGCCAGCGAAAACGCGCCCGAAAAAAAAGTGCGGTGCAAACAATAAGCACCGGCACGAGGAACAAACCGGTCACGCGATTCGCTTCGAGGACGAAAACGAAAAGTCCCGTCGCGCCCGACCACAACCATGCGCGGCGAACATCGCGAGCGTGCATGCTTTGCCACCACGACAGCATGATGGCCGCGCCCCAGACTGCTTCCGAGAGATCGGGCATCGGCACGAAACCGCTCGCATCGAGAAAGGGATGAAAAATAAATGCGAGGCCCGCGCAGAAAGCGAAGGCCCAACTACTCGCCTCGCTCGCGAAGACGTTCGGAGTTAGGCGCCGGCTCAAACTGCCGGTGAGCAAGGCGCCCGCGACCAGATAAATTATCGCCTCGCCCCAGAAAGAAGACATTCCCTGCAGTCCAAAACTTTGCAGGAGCCAGCACACGCCCCAGACCGGCCAGCGCAAATCGTAAAAGCTGAGCACGCCCCAGCCGGTGAAACCTTTCTCATGCACGTTGAAGGCCGTGCTCCAATAGGTCACGTCGTCGCCGAGGAGCGGCTCGTGCAAAAAACAAAGGCCAATCGCCGCAGCCATGGCGCCGAGAAAAAAACACTGAACAGCAAATCGTTTTTGCATCCAGTTTCCTAACGAGTAGTTAGAATCCGCTTCGGCGCAGCGCCAGCATTATCAGCTGTTTTCATCGAGACGCGGATGAGTTAACTTTCGGGGCAATGAGCGTGCGTGAAATTGAAGGCGCGATCGACCGATTGTCGCCAGCGGAATTGACGGAGCTTTGGACGTGGTTCGACGATTATGTGGAAGATCGACTCGAATTGACAGATGAAGTGAAAGTGAAACTGGACGAGTCGCGCGCCGAGATCGAGGCGGGCCGCTACACGACGCGCCAGCCACAATAATTTTTCATGGCGGCCGCGCTGCAGATTTGGTCGGTCACGTTTACGCGATCCTTCGACAATCTACCCGCAAAAGCGCGTGCACAGATCGAACGACATGTCGATGAAATGGGATCGCGCCTCGCGAGCTTTGCGCACAAACGTTTGACTGGCCGGAAGGAATTCAAACTACGCGTGGGGAACTATCGAGTTCTTTACGAGTTCGACGCGGAAGCAGGACGCATCTACTTGCATTACGTTGGAGACCGAAAGGAAATCTACAAGAGCTCATGAAACGCCGTGACTTTATTCGCGCCGCTGCGGGAGCTACCCTCGCCGCAACCGCCTCGCGCCAACTCCGCGCGCAATCTCCTACGATTATGCCTAACAAGTCGATTAAGCCGGTCGTGATC
>JALZAX010000322.1 GCA_030948055.1 Verrucomicrobiota bacterium
CCAGGCGGCCGACCGCTTCCATCTTTTGTGAGTGACGCAGTTCCGCTTCGCTCTTACGCAGCGCTTCTTCCGTGGCGCGGCGCTCATCCATTTCGCGCAGAAGATTGTCGCGTTGCGCAAAAAATTTCTGGATGGTGCGCGCCAGCTCACCGAACTCCGAGTTGTCCTCCGCCAGGTGCGCGATCGGTTTTGGGTCGTCCCTCTGCAAACTCTCCATCGTCTGCCGCAATGGACGGCTGACCCAACGCACGAGCGAAATTGCCAGGAGGAACAAAAGAACGAGCGAGAAAAGTAAAAGCGCCAGGAGCAATCGTTCGCTCGAACGATTTAGTTCTTTGACGACGGCGGATTCATTGCGCACCACCAGCTGCGCGAGCGGCTGGCCGTCCCAGCTATTTAGCGTGCGGGAAAATGCGATCTGACCATTTTGCTGGTCGATCACATTCTGTTCCCCGCGCTCGGTCGGCAGCGCGAGACTGATTTGATTGCCGGTGAACAAGGACATCTCGCGCAGGACCGGCTGATTCCACAAACGCCCGGCAAAGAAAAAACCGGCCGAAGGCGACGAGCGCTCGAAATCTTTCGATGGATGCACCGTCGCTGCCCAGATTTCCAAAAGGCCTTGCGGGACCTTCGCGAAAAAGTGCGCAAGCTTTTCACTCGCAAAAATTTTCTGGAACGCTTCGGGCGGGACGGGCCCGTCGCCTGATTGCAGGTCGATGTTGTTGGCCGTGCGCGCGAGCGTTCCATCGGGCCGATAAATCCAGAGCGCGTTGGCGTGGAAACTGTCGAGAGTCGCTTCGCCCGCATTGTCGCCGAACCATTCCTGATCGCCGCGTTTGATGGCTTCGACCATCGAGTCCCAGGTGGTCGAATCGAAGACCAGCATCTTCAGCGGCTGGCCGTGGTAATTCAGGAATTCTTCGAACGAGCTATTGCGTTCGCGAAAACGATCCTCCGCGATCTGGCGGAATTTTCGCCGATCGTAAATGCGCAGCGTAGCCAGGCCGGCCAAAAAAATTGCCACCACCACGATGAGCAGCAGAATGATTTTGGACTGAACTTTCATCGGGTTTCGTTAGACGACGGAAAGGGCGAGGCATTCAACGCCCCGCCTCTGTCTAATCGAACCGTTCATTCGCGCAATCGTTGCTCACTAATCGCGATAATTTTCAAATCATCGCCTTCCGCGCGCAGTGTCCAAAAATTCATCGTCCGGCCCGAGGCTGTGTGATTCTTGTTTCGTACCTGGAAAGTAATGGGAAATCGCACCTCGGTCCTGCCATCTGTCGCGCCGATGAAATCAATCGGGTCGAGTAGTTCGTATTTCCGTTGCGGCCAGCGCTTCACGTAATTAGTCACGTCTTTGTGCACGAAAGCGGAATCGACTACGCCGTGATCGAAATATATAACGGGATAATTGAAATACTTTGTTTGGGTCGCAATGTCGTCGGTTTCGGAGTCGCGCAAATATTGTTGAATGAACGCCCGGATCCGCTCGGAACTATTTTCCGAAGCGGGCGCTTCCGCCGGTGGCGCCGGGGTTGGAACCAGATCGGGATTTAGGTCCGCTTCTTTCTCCAGCGCGATTCGTTGTTCGGGCGGCAACTGCCTCGCCGCGTCGCTGCGCAAAATTGGGACGTCAGGCAATGAAGTTGTCTGCGTGATCGCGCGCGATTTCACATTCAACGAAATCGCGGTTTCATCATCGATCGTCCCGGTGACGGCGAATCCCTTGCGCGCCTGGTAACGCCGCACCGCATTGTTCAGTTCCGGCCGCGTCTGCCCATCGATGTCCCCGAAATAGAGATTCCGCTTTCGCAATTCTTCCTGCACCTGCCGCACTTGCTCGTCCGCAAGAACGGTCGAGACGACCAGGATGAGTGCTAAAAAGAGCCAACGCATAAAAAATTAAATCCTTCTCCCCAAGCGTGGGACGCTAAGTAATTTCGTGCGAAAGTCATTCGGCGGTCGCTGCCCAAAATTTTTGGAAGGCATTTGGCCAGCTGCGGTTAAGGACTTTTTCGCGCGCGCGCGCCGACATCTGTGCTCGCAATTCGGCGTCCTCGACTAAGGTCCGAATGCCGCGCGCAAAATCATCCGCGTCCAAGGCCTTAGTCACCATCCCGTCGACACCGTCCTCTACCAGCTCGCGCGGCCCGCCGAGATTTGAAACAACTGCCGGCAAACCCGAAGCCTGCGCTTCGATGATGACATTACCGAAAGTGTCGGTCGTGCTCGGAAAAACGAAGATGTCGGCAGACGCATAAGCAGTCGCCAGATCTTCACCCGCGAGATAGCCGGTAAAAACTGCACCGGGCAGATTTTCCGCGAGCGTCTTGGCGTAGGGCCCGTCGCCGACGAGAAATAATTTCATCGGCGCATTTTCTTCGCGCAATTTTGTGTAGGCGGCGGCCAACACATCGAGATCTTTTTCTTTCGAAACGCGTCCGACATATAACAGCCTAACGAGTCGTTGATCGGAGCTTTGCTTTCGGCGTTTCTCGAATCGCTGCCAGAATTTCGGGTCGCGCCGCTCCGGCCCGAACAACTCGGTGTCGAGTCCGCGCGGCAGGAGTTTTATTTTGTCCGGTTCGATGCCGCGATCGATCCAACTTTGCCGGTATTGCTCCGAGTTCACAAAAACGGTGTCCTGTTGCCCGTAAAGCCAGCGCATGTAGCGCCAGCCTAACGACTCCAGAAATTTGTCCTCAGTCAGAATGCGAATGTATTCGGGGAAATCGGTGTGATAGATCGCGGTCTTGCGCAGATTGAGCATGTTGGCCGCGAGCAGTCCGGTGAGACCGACTGGGCCCGGCGTGCTGATGATAATTTCAGTGAACTGCTCGCGCTGGATGTAATCGAGGATTTGCAAAATCGGCGGAAAGCTCAGTTTCTGCAGTTCGTATTCCGGCAATTCGAATTCGCCGATCGGCCGGAAATTTTTAATGCGAACATCTTCAATCGAGAGTTCGCCGCGCGATGTGACGACAATTAATTCCTCGCCCGCTGCTGCTGCGGCGGCGGCCATTTTTCGGATCGTGGTGGAGACGCCGTTCACGTCTTCCAGCGTGTCGGTAAACCAGGCGCGTTTGTTGTTTTGCAATTGCGCCGGGATTCGTCCCATCAATTGCTGGCAGATCTCGCGCAGCCATTTGCGCGACGGCGCCTGACTGTGAAATCCGTAAATGTAAGGGGCGAGCACGACCAGGATTGGCAAAACTCCGCTGAGCGCCTGGATCGCTTCGATCACATTGCCATTCGTCAGTTGGTTGACGAATTTATCGAAAAAACGAAACGCCAGCCGCTCGCAGACGAGATTCGCCATGAGAAAGGTGCGGCGCTCGGGTTCATCGACCGCTTCGATCTCCTCGGCCAGGCGCGCTTTCACTTCCGGTTGCGCGAAGTAAC
>JALZAX010000323.1 GCA_030948055.1 Verrucomicrobiota bacterium
GTGAGAAGCGGAATCCACCAACGCCGCCCGAGGAGCGACTTATAGCGGTGCAATCGCGTGATGAACGACGTGCTCCAGGGAGCGGAAGCGGGACGATCGAGTGGCGCGGCGTTTTGCATGATTACATGTTGATCAAACGCTGCGGGACATAAATGCGGTCATCCGGATGCAAGACAACGTCTTCGTCGGTGCGGCCTTCTTCGATCACGCGCTTCAAATCGACGATCACTTCCTGACCATTCCGGCGGGTCAACTTAACCTTGCGCTTGTTAGCGAAATCTCCGAATCCGCCGGCGCGAATAACCGCCTTGCTGACGGTGTATTCTTCATCCGGTGGAATTTCCTGTGGGCCCGGACCTTTGACTGATCCGATGACGTAAACTTTGCCGCGGGATTTTTCGCTGACGTGATCGACCGCGATGATCACGGTAGCGTGGTAGTAGTATTCTTTCTCCAGCGCGGCCTTAATGCTGTAGGCCAAATCTTTTGAAGTGCGGCCGGCTGCTTGCACAAGCCCGATGTAGGGAACTTCAAGTTGCCCGTTGTCATTGACGCGTAAACGCTGTGGATCGTTATCGCGGTCTTCCACCACGCGGAAGCTGACGAAGTCGTTCGAGCCTAGACGAGTGTGATCGTCTAGAACATTCATGGAATTCGTCCGCATGACCGTGCTGGTAGCGGCCGGCTCGGCGCCGATCGCACGCGGCGTCGGCTGGGCCATCGCGGGCGAACTTTCCTGGGCCACACCTGGCGCCTGCGCCGCAAAAGTTTGCGCGAAAGTCGGCGGAGCGACCAGCGATAGAGCGGCTAGGAGAGCGCAGCCCGGATTCTTCATGAAATTCTTTTCCTACAATTAGAAACTGTAGGTGCCGTCGAGCGAAACGCGGTTCTGCTTATAATCACGCAGCGGCACATCGGAATCTTTCTGGGTGTATTGATAGCGGGCGCCGAGGGTGACATGCCGCGTCAATTGATAGCCGAGTGAAAGCGCGCCGCCGTAGCGATGCAGATGCTCGTCGATGAAGCCACCGGAATCATTCGCGTCTTCGTAGAAAAACTCGGTCGTGAGCAAGGTGCGATTGATAACGTTCCACGTCGCGGTGTGCCGAATATAATTGAGCACGGTGTAGTTGGAATTGATGCCGAGCTGCGATTCATGGCCTAACGAGAGCCGCTGTGTGATCGCGCTATTGATGCGATGTGAGATCAAGGCGTTGAAATAATAATCATTCAAGCTGCTGCGATCTTGAAAGACGAAGAACGGGCCGAAATGGACCGTGCTGGCATCGAAATCGATGTGTTGATAACCGCCAGCCAGGCGCACCTTCACGTAATTGGTCAGCTGCGTTTCAACAAAACCGCCGCCGCTGTAAGTCTTCGAGCCGTTCAGGAAATCCTGGTCGTAGCGATTATCGACGAAGGCGCCTTCCACCCCGACGCCGGTGGTGGAGGTGGCGGCGATGCTAAGCGAACCTGTCACCGAATCGGCGTTGCGATTAAGATAATCGAACTGACTCGTGGTCGAGATGTAATTGTAGTGATCGTAGCCGAGGGTCGCGACCGCCTTGTTCAAATCCCATAAAATCGAAACGCCAGCAGTGTTTTCGAATCGTCCATAATCGACCACGTTGCTCAACTGCGCTTCGGCGATCGGATCCTGTTCCAGCGAGAAGCGATCGTGAAAATTGATCCGAAAATCGCTGACGAAAATATCGAACGAGACTTGCGAGCCCGGAGCGAGGAGAACGCTATTAGTGCTGTTCTCCGGGTGATCGATGTAATAGGCGTAGCCGAGCCCGAGATCGATGCGCAGAGTGTTCAGCTGCGTCACCGGCCAGAGGGCATTCATGTTGATCATCGGCCGGAGAATGACATCCGACTGCTCATCATTTTCTGAGAGGTTGATGTTGTCGTTGAATTCGACACCCTGGGTCGCGCTAAAACGGAAACGAATCGGACCGGCGAGCAAATTATACGGAATTTGATCCAGTGTCTGTCGCCGGGCTTCAGCCGCGGCTTCACCGGCAAGGGATGGGCGCACGGCGTCCTGCGCCTGCAGCGAGAGCGCCGTGAGGATAAGTGCGAAGAGGAATGCGAAACCGATCCGCCGGGCAGACGATTCGCGAGTTGGAGAATTACTGCTCATAGGTAGCGCAGTTTGAGTTAGCAGAAGTGGTACCAACCGCAAACGAGCGTTGATTATCATTGGTTAAGGCGTAGTCGCCTTTCTTTTTACTCATGGAGCGCGAGAGCAACAAGAAATTTCGCCGCGGAAAAATTTTTGAACTGGCGCGGTCTAAGCTTTTCCAGGAGGGACATTATGAAAAGGTTTCTCCTCATTCTCGCCGGCGCAACTCTCGCGCATACCTGCTTCGCCGCGCATTCGGATGATGCGAACGACCGTACGGTTGAACTAGCCTCGCTCAACAACGGCGCCCAGATCGAATGCATCACGCCCGACGGCCGGGTGGAACGCCTGGTAGCGAACGAGACCGGTTCGGCCTCTGCGACCATCTTGCGCGACGAGACTCTTAGTTGCCCGCTCCAGGAAGGCATCACCACTTTTGTCCTGAAGCTGCCCGCTACATCCCTGCTCGATCATTTCAGTTTCGTGAATGAAAACGCTGCGGCCGCGGGCGAATTAAAAATCTCCGTTTCCAACTACCAGCTGCCCGCCACCAGTCCGAAGTGGGTCGATGTCGATGGCAATATCGTTTTTAGTCACAAACGCCTCTTCAACCTTTCCATGGTCGGTGTGGAAGCGCGTTACGTGAAACTTTCTTTCAAGGTCGCGAATGGCGGCCGGCTAAGTTCGCTCAATCTTTATGGGAACAAGGCGCTGCAACAGATCGCCAACAGTGATCTCAATCAGCAGTTCGGCTTGATCTCGAAAACGCCCCGGGCGCAGAAAAAAAATCGTCCGATCGATTTTAATTTCGCCGCCCTGCCGCACACGGGTCGAATCGTTTATGTCAGTTCAGGAGAATCGAAGACCGCGCCGCGCATGGTCGATCGAAATGAGAAGACCTATTATCCATTCGCCGGACGCGATGCTCGCCCGACCACGATTGTCGAGTTGGACGCCGCGGAAGACATTCGATTGGTCCGCGCACTTTATCGGGCGCCTGTCGCCGGCCGCTTCGACGTTTATCAACTCGAAGAACTCGGCAAGGGCACAACCGGTCTAAAATATCGCCACCCCATCGCTTCGACCACGGTGGAAGCCGAAGGCGACGAGGCCGCGGTCGATTTCGATCCCGCCGGGGCGCGTTACCTCGCGATCAGTTTCACGCCCACCGAAACGACGAGCGACGCAAATCCGTTTGAGATTATCGAGATCACGGCCTACGGCGATTCCTCCTTCGCCAAGATCGATGTGACCCAGGCTCCCGATGTTTACGCAG
>JALZAX010000324.1 GCA_030948055.1 Verrucomicrobiota bacterium
GAATCGTCATGTGCAACGAACCAGTCACGCGCACGTCTTTGAGCGGTTTCGCGGCGGAATATTTTTTGCGAATCGACATCAAGCCCGGCATTTCCTGCTCGGCGATGTTGATTTCGCGGCGGCCGAAATCGGCCAGTGAAATGTCGGCGACCTTGTAGTCGTTAGTCTTGGTACGTTCGATGGTTTGTGTGCTCATAAAATTATTTCGCGGCTTTCTTGAGTTCGTCGGCTTTGTCGGTGTTTTCCCAAGTCAGATCGGGATCGTCCTTACCGAAGTGTCCGTAGTTAGTTGTCTTGCTGTAAATCGGTCGAAGCAGATCGAGTTGCTGAATGATGTCGGCCGGTTTGAAACTGAAAACGCGCTTGACCGCGTTCTCGATTTTTTCTTCGTCGACGGAATTGGTGAGGAAAGTGTTAACGTGAATACTGACCGGTTGCGGATATCCGATCGCGTAAGCGAACTGCACTTCGCAGCGTCGCGCCAAGCCCGCGGCGACAACGTTTTTCGCGACCCAGCGACCCATGTAAGCAGCGCTGCGATCGACTTTGCTCGGATCTTTTCCGGAGAAGGCGCCGCCGCCGTGGCGACCCATGCCGCCGTAGCTATCAACGATAATCTTGCGACCAGTCAGGCCGGTATCACCTTCTGGACCGCCGATGACGAAGTTGCCCGTCGGATTAATGAGGAATTCAGTGGAATCATTCAGCATCTCGGCCGGAAGCACTTTTCGGATGACTTCTTCGATGATGAAACTGCGAATCTCGGAATGTTTGACGTCTTTCGCGTGCTGCGTGGAGACGACCACATTGGAAATAGCGACCGGCTTATTGTCTTCGTAAACCACTGAGACCTGCGATTTCGCATCCGGCCGTAGCCAGCCAATTTTGCCCGTCTTGCGAATACGCGTCAGCTCGCGGCCCAGTCGATGCGCAAACATGATCGGGGCCGGCATCAGTTCCGGGGTTTCGTCGCACGCGAAACCGAACATTAAACCCTGGTCGCCCGCGCCTTGTTCCGCGTGACCTTTCCCCTCTGCGTCCTGCGCATTCACGCCCTGCGCAATGTCGGCGCTTTGGTTCGTGATAATGTCCTGGATGTCGATTTTGTCGGCGTGGAAAACATCGTCGTCATTGACGTAACCAATCTCCCGCACGGCATCGCGCACCAGACTCACGATCGGAATCACGCTCTCCAGGGCAACATCGGGCGCGAGATTTGGAATCGTGATCTCGCCGCCGACGATGACGGTGTGGCTCTTGGCAAACGTTTCGCAGGCAACCCGCGCGTTCTTGTCCTGCCGTAAACACGCATCCAGCACGGCATCGGAAATCGTGTCGCAAACTTTGTCGGGGTGACCTTCACCGACCGATTCGGAAGAGAAAATGAAACGACGAGCCATGGCAGATTGGAATGATTTGAAGTTGAGACGCGGAACGCATCACACTGATCATATTGACCAATCATGATGCGTAGATGTATGGTTACGCCAACCGCAAATGTCGTCAACCTTAAATTTTCTCCGTCTGGTCGCCGATCCCACCCGGCTACGACTGATCCTTTTGCTCGAGCAGGAGGAACTTTCCGTGGCCGAGTTGCAGGACATCATGGGCATGGGGCAGTCGCGCATTTCGAGTCATCTGGCGCAGTTGAAACGTGCCGGCGTGGTGGCCGATAGGCGCGCGGGAAAGAATGTCTATTACGCCCTCAATCAAGCGAACGGACAAAATGCCACGCACGCGAAAGTGAGCGAGCTCACACGCACGCTCGCACGCGAACTTCCGGAAACGACGCGCGATCGGACCGCGCTCAAAGTCGCTTTGCGGAAGCGCCAGGACAAAGCCCGCTCCTACTTCGACGAACTCGCGGGAAAATTTGGGCGCAGTTATGTGCCCGGTCGTTCCTGGCAGGCGCTCGCCCACACTTTGATCACATTATTGCCCGCGCAAACGGTCGCTGATCTCGGCGCGGGCGAAGGAACATTATCGCAGCTGTTGGCGAAGACCGCGAAGAAGGTGATCGCGATCGATAACTCGCCGAAGATGGTCGAGTTCGGCGCTAAGCTTGCGCACGAGCACGGTTTCAAGCATCTCGAATACCGATTGGGCGACATCGAAGATCCGCCAATCGAAAAGGCATCGATCGATCTCGCAATTCTCAGTCAGGCCTTGCATCACGCTCTGCATCCCGAGCGCGCAGTCGCCGCGGCGCATCGGGTTTTGAAACGCGGCGGCCGCCTCGTGATTCTCGACTTGCTCAGCCATCGCTTCGAGGGTGCGCGCGAACTTTATGCCGACCACTGGTTAGGCTTCAGCGAAGTGCAATTGCATCAATGGCTGGAAGCCGCCGGGTTCAAAAAAATCGAAGTCACAGTCGTTTCGCGCGAAAAGGAAAGTCCACATTTCCAGACAGTTTTCGCTACCGGCACGAAATAGCGTCAACTCCGGCGGCGCTTTCAGAAACTGATCGCGCAGTAAACGCTCGTTAGGCAACGCTCGGCTGAAGCACGGTGCGTTTCGTCTTTTGCAGCAAGGGCAGAAGTTTCTCGACCAGCGCATCACTCGTTAGGCCGTGTTTCTGCCGCAGAATCGGAATGGTGCCATGCTCGATGAAGTGATCGGGCCAGCCGATCCGCACGACCGGGGTGTTGATCATCTTCTCGTGCAAATGTTCCATGACGGCGCAACCAAAGCCGTTATGCAAAACGTGATCTTCAAGCGTGGCCACGACCTGCACGCCGCGCGCGAAAAATTCGAGCGTGCCGGTGTCGAGCGGCTTGATCCAGCGCGGGTTGACCAGCGCGACGGAGTAGCCCTGCGCTTCCAATTTCTTCGCCGCCTCTTGCCCCACTTCGAACATGTTGCCGAGTCCGAAGATTGCGACGTCGCGTCCGTGTTGCACCACTTCGGCTTTGCCGATCTCTAATAACTTTGGCTCGGGTTTCGGTTGCGCGCCGGTGCCCGCGCCGCGCGGATAACGAATCGCGATCGGCCCGGAATTGTAATTCGCCATTGTCCAAAGCATGTCGACGAATTCGTCTTCATCCTTCGGCTGCATGTGCACGATGTTCGGGATGTGCCGCAGATAACCGATATCGAAAAGTCCGTGATGCGTCGGGCCGTCATCGCCGCTGAGGCCGGCCCGATCCATGCAAAGCGCGACGTTCAGATTCTGGAGCGCGATGTCGTGGATGATCATGTCGTAGGCGCGCTGCATGAAGGTCGAGTAAATCGTGAGGAACGGCTTGAGTCCCTGCGTCGCCATGCCGCAGGCGAAAAGCGCCGCGTGTTCTTCCGCGATGCCGACATCGAAATAACGCGTCGGATGTTGCGCCTGGAATAAACCCAGACCGGTGCCGCTGGGCATCGCCGCCGTGATCGCGACAATTTTCT
>JALZAX010000325.1 GCA_030948055.1 Verrucomicrobiota bacterium
ACGTCCTCGCCCTGGGCGGTTTCGATATCACACATCACCTCGTGATGTATTTCTTGAAGCCGATTGAGCAGGGGCTCGACGTAAAATTCACCGCGGGAATTCATCGCGGCTGCCTGCGCGTGCAGTCTTCCACCAAGGGCGAAATTCATGCCATTCAGGATCTGCGCGGGAAACGTATCGGCGTGCCGGGCATGGGAACGCCGCCATTCATTTTCGCCAATCGTGTGCTCGGCGCCCACGGTATTGATGCCGGAAAAGAAATCACCTGGCGCGTATTTCCCGCCGGCGAACTCGGGCTCGCGCTCGATAAAGGCGAGATTGATGCGGTGGCTGATTCCGAACCGATCGGGAGTCTTCTCCTAGCCGAAGGAAAAGTGCGAAACGTCGCCGATCAGGCGGCCGATCTCCCCTACAAGAATGAGTATTGCTGCGCCGTGGTGGTGAACGGAAAATTCCTCGCTTCGAATCCGAAAGCCTCCGCTGCCGCGACGCGGGCGCTGTTAAAAGGAGCCAAATGGGTGGAAGCAAATCCGGCCGCGGCGGCGCGTTTATCGGTGGAGAAAAAATATCTCGCTTCGAATCCGGAACTAAACACGGTCGCGATTTCACATCTGCGTTACGTGCCGAGCGTTTCTGGAGCGGATGAAGCAGTGAAGTCGGCCGCCGCCGAAATGAAAGTTGCCGGAATGTTAAGCCCCACGACGGATATCTCTGCCCTCGCAGAAAAGGCGTTCGCTCATCTCGACGGCGTCTCCGACGAATGGTTGCAGAATCTGGAAGTGGAGAAGGTCGCCGGCGGACAGGTGGCTCCTGATCAGGACATACGTCTCTACGCGGAGTTGATCCTGTCTGATACCGAGGGCTCATGCTGCGCGAAGAAAAAAGCATCTCTCGCGACGAAGGATTGAGTTGCTCGCAGTTAATGCCTAACGAGTCCAACCGCGTGTCCGCTCGCGCTTTGCTGGCTCTTCCCGTCGCAATGCTAATTGCGAGCGCGGTGCATCTTTACTTCGCACCGAACGAGTCCCCGGTTGAAGCGCGCAGCTACGCTTATCTGCTTGACGCGCTTCTCGGCGTGACGATCGCCATCAGCGTGGCGCAGTCGTTCTCGACGGCACTGCGAAACTGGGTGCGTCAGATGTTTCCGATCATCGCCGCCGCCACTCTGCTGCTGACGATTTGGGAAACAATCACGTCAGGATTTCGACTTCTTCCAATGCCTTACTTCCCCGGTCCCGCGGGCGTTCTGCAAAGTTTGATCGATGATCGCGCCTTGCTCTTTGACAGCACCTGGCATTCGCTTGTTCTGCTCTTGAGCGGATACGGGCTCGGCGTGATCGCGGGATTGATCAGCGGCATCTGCATCGGATGGTCGTCGCCGATTCGCTACTGGGGCATGCCGGTGCTGAAGATCGTCGGACCCATTCCCGCGACCGCTTGGATTCCGCTCGCCATGGTTGTCTCGCCTTCCGCACTTTTTTCCGCGGCCGGCCTGATCGCGCTCGCGGTTTGGTTTCCGGTGACGATGCTGACTGCATCGGGAGTCTCAAACACGCGCGCTTCTTATCTTGATGTCGCGCGGACGCTCGGCGCGAAACAGAGCTACCTTATTTTTCGCGTCGCGATTCCCGCCGCCGTTCCCAACATTTTCATCGGCCTTTTTATGGGCCTCGGCGCATCCTTTCTCACTCTCGTCGTCGCCGAAAGTGTCGGCGTGAAATCCGGCCTCGGTTGGTACGTGAGTTGGGCACAGGGCTGGGCCGAGTACGGAAAAGTTTACGCCGCGCTCGTCATCATGGCGGCGTTCTTCTCCACAATCATGACTCTGCTTTTCAAAGTGCGCGATC
This sequence comes from Verrucomicrobiota bacterium, assembly GCA_030948055.1. Taxonomy (GTDB): domain Bacteria; phylum Verrucomicrobiota; class Verrucomicrobiia; order Chthoniobacterales; family UBA10450; genus JACCTI01. The sequence continues at coordinate 1,848 of JALZAX010000325.1, forward strand.
GCGTGCTGGTTTGGCAAAAAGGAGTCATCAAGTGGTAGCCGCTGCGGAAGCTTCGTCGCTTCAAGTGCGCGATGTCAGCAAAAGTTTTCCGGCGCCGGATGACCCTCTCACGCGCCACGCCGCTATCGATACGGTTTCACTCGCGCTCGCCGCGGGCGAACTGGTTTCGCTAGTCGGTCCGAGCGGCTGCGGCAAATCAACGTTGTTGCGCTTGATCGCCGGTCTGGATTCGCCTGACTCCGGCCAGCTCCAGGTCGGCGATGAACCAATCAGCAGTCCGAGCGCGAAACGCGGGCTCGTCTTTCAGGATCCAAATCTATTTCCGTGGCTGACCGTTCGAAGGAACATTGAAGCTGGCCTCGTCGCGCGCGGGGTTTTGCATGAGCAACGCCATGAAGTCGATGAGTTCATGCGGCTCGTCGATCTTGAATCCTTTGCCAATGCTTATCCGCATCATCTTTCCGGCGGAATGGCGCAACGCGTCGCGCTCGCGCGCGCTTTGATTAATCATCCGAAGGTCCTTCTGCTCGACGAACCGCTCGGCGCGCTCGATGCCTTCACCCGCATGCGCATGCAGGACGAAGTCTTGCGGCTCTGGCAGGCGCGTCGCACCACCATGCTGCTCGTCACCCACGACATAGATGAGGCCATCTACATGAGCGATCGCATCATTATTATGACGCAACGCCCCGGGAAAATTGATCGCACGATTCCGATCGAACTCGATCGGCCGCGCGATCGGAGCAGCTCGGAATTCCTTCATCTTCGTGGCGAAATTCTCGAGCTCCTGCACTTCGCCGGCAAAACGCTGTAGCGATGAGGTGAGCGCCGCTGCCTCAAGAATCACTCGTTAGGCAGAAGCTCCGCAGCAATCTTACTGCTAGACCTGCGATAGGCCCTTTGCTAGAACGCACTTAGTGAGGCCTTTTGGTCGATGAACCCGACGGGCGAACCTGCTGAGCCGGTAGTGGCGGCGACAACAAAGGAAGCAGCTATGGCTGCCGGCCAGGCTTTAGCTGCATCCGGACCACTCACTAAGTTAGTCATCGCCGTCCACGGCATCGGCGATCAATACCGTTTTGCCACCATTCGCTCCGTGGTGACGCGATTCGGGCGCTACTTCGATTTTCCCGCGGCCGTGCCACTGGGTAGTTTTCACGCACCGGCGGGTAGCTTGCGCGCTTTTCACTTTCGGCCGCCTCCATCCATTCCGACAGACCTGGGAGACATTGGATTCGCCGAAGCTTATTGGGCTGACATCCCGCGAGCTATTCAGACCGCGGGTTACACACTGGAAGAATCGAAAGCCTGGGCCCGCACCGTAGTCGAGCGGGTGCGCGCGCGCTACGGACATTATAACCGACAGGGAACCGATCCCCTTAACTTGCAAACTAAGGACTTTCGCGACGCCGCATTTGTTTTGCAGGAAATGATCGAGACTATTCATCTCATCGGTAACCTGCTCTTCCTGGCAGAAAAGGCTGGGTTACCCAAGTTCAACCTGGACGACATGCTGACTGCTTATCTGGGGGACGTGCAAT
>JALZAX010000326.1 GCA_030948055.1 Verrucomicrobiota bacterium
CGAGCAGCACCATCATCAATTTCGCCTGGCCTAATGCCTGGGCGACAATTGCGCTGACGGGTTGCGGCGTAATCAACGCGAGCGTCGGATCAATTGTGCGTAACGCCGCCTGGACTGATTTCGTTATGGTATCTGTCGGCAAAGAGCTGCGCACGGTGATCGCGACAAACGGAAAGTTTTCCTGCGCGAAGGGCCGATAAAATTCCATGTCGTTCTGCTGATCGAGTCGAATCGAACGAGTATCGCCGACCACGCCGACGATCTCGACCGGAACACTGCCGCTAGTGATGAGCAAAGTTTTGCCGATGGGATTTTCATTCCCGAAAACTGTCTTCGCACCACTCGCGCTGATGAGAATCACGTTCGGATGATCCACGATATCCTGCTCGTTGAAATCGCGCCCTGCCAGCAAAGGAATCCCAAGCGCGCGCAGGTATCCCGGCTCGATGTCATTCGATGGCGCCCCCTTGCGCTCGGCCACGGGCGGAACGTCACCTTCGGAACGCGCGTAGAGCGTCGCACCGCCGCCGCCATTCAACGGAATGCCGGTACTGACCGTGACGTCTTGCAAACCGGGCGTCGCCCGCAAGGCCGTCAGCAATTGCTCTGCGAAACGCGCACGCGCCGCGGTGTCCGGATATTGCGCCTGCGGCATGACGCTGAACGCGTTCCAAAGTTGATCGAACTTGAAGCCGGGATCCTGATGACTGAGTCGGACGAAGCTGGCGATGAGCAAAGAGGCGCCCGCGACCAACGTGACCGAAAGTGCGACCTGCGCGCCGACCAACATTTTGCGAAAACGCTGCTGACGCACGCTGCCCGCGGTGCCGCGTCCGCCTTCTTTCAAAGCCTCAACGATATCACCGCGCGAACTTTGCAGCGCGGGATACAACCCCATCGCCAGACCGGTGATGAGAGAGAGCGCGATCGTGAACGCGAGCACTGGAAACGAAATCGCGGTGGCACTTCCTTCTTCGATCGGGAGGAAATTGGCCGCGAGTTTGGGCACGAGCGGAACTAATTGCCAGGCGAGCAGCACACCGAGAATTCCGGCGAACAGGCTGATAAGCACGCTTTCGAAAACGAAGAGTCGTAGCACGCTCGCACGCGTCGCACCGAGCGCCATGCGCAAAGAAATTTCGCGGCGACGTCCGCTGAACCTAACGAGTAGTAGGTTCGCGACGTTGCTGCAGGCGATGAGCAAAACGAACGTCACCGCCGCGAGCAATGTCGCAAAACCTGGCCGCAAATTTTCCGTCACGGTTTCGGGTAACGTCTTCACCACCGTACCGGATTTTGCGTCGATCTTTTCCGGATATTGCGCGCGATAACTTTCCGTCAGCACCTGCATGGCAGCGCGCGCTTGTTCGACGGAAACGCCGGGTTTCAATCGCCCGACGGCGCGGAGAAATGCGGTGCCGCGCATCATGCGTTCATGCGAAAAACCAGGGATGACGAACGGTTTCGTCGTCCAGATATCGGCATTTGGTCCCGTCCACGAAACCGGCAGCGTCGGAATTACCCCAACGATTGTATGAGAGACGCCATCGAGCGTGAGCGCGCGACCGATGACGTTTGGATCGCTGCCCAGCCGCGCCTTCCAAAAACGCTCCGTGATCACCGCGACATCCGCCCCTTCCTCTTCCTCCGGCAAAAATGTGCGCCCGCGAATGGTGCGCAGTCCCAGCACATCGAAGTAATTCGCTGTCGTCTTGAAAATCGGCACCTGAAACGGGTCGCCGATTGCACTGACCGTAGCGGCGACTCCGTTTTCACCGGCGAATCCATCGAAAACAGTTTGCCCATCGCGAAAATGCATGTGGCGCGGCGCGGAAATCGGGAAGTCCACTTTCTGTTCGCGAAAATGCGAAAAAACCTGGACCACTCGCGTCGGTTCTTTGAAAGGAAGACCGCGCAGGAAAAGTTCGTTGATCAAACTGAAGATGGCGGTGTTGAGCCCGATGCCGAGCGCGAGCGTCATCAGCGCGAGCAAAGTGAAGCCGGGCGATTTGAGTAATTGACGAAACGCGAAGCGGAAGTCGGTCATCATAGGATCAGGAAGTGCCAGAGTTAGGATGCGCCTACCAGGACGGTCGGATTCAACAATAAAGACGCGCGCCCTGCGAGGTTTTGTCTACTTCAAGAGATAATCGTGCAGGAACTGCACCGTGGCGTAGAACTGAAAATCCTGGTTCTTCTTCTTCTGGAAACCGTGGCCTTCGTCTTTCCCGACCAGATACCAGACGGGCGTGCCTTGTTGTTTTAATGTCGCCACGATCTGATCGGCTTCGCTTTTCGGAACGCGTGGATCGTTCGCGCCCGCCACGACAAACATCGGTTTCGTTATCTTCGAGGCGTTATTAAGCGCCGCGATTTTCTCCATGAAAGCAGCTTGCTCCGGCTCGCGTTCGTCGCCGTACTCCACGCGGCGCAGATCACGCCGATAGCTCTCCGTGTTTTTCAAGAACGTTGCGAGATTCGAGATGCCAACGACATCGAGCGAGCAACGAATGCGATCGGCGTAGTTCCAGGAGACCTGCAAGGTCATGAACCCGCCATACGATCCTCCAGTAACCATCACTCGATCGGCGTCGAGTCGCGGATTCGAAGGAATCCAATCCAGCAAGGCGGAAATGTCTTTGTAGGAATCTTCGCGCTTCAGCCCGTTATCGAGTTTGAGAAAACTTTTCCCGTAGCCGCTCGACCCGCGCACATTTGGCATGAGCATGGCGCAGCCCAATTCGTTGATGAAGTAATTCGTGCGACCGGCAAAGGTCGGACTGAATTGCGCCTCCGGTCCACCGTGAATGCTGATGATGAGCGGACGTTTGCCCGGATATTTGGTCTCGTTAGGCAAGTAGAGAAAACCGCTAATCTCGCGACCATCGAAGCTCTTCCATTTCACCAGCTGCGGCTCGACGAATTGGTTCGACGGAATTCCGCCCGTCTCGCTCGTCGTCCAGCGGGTGACGAGATTTTTCCCATTCGCAGTCGACCAAGAGTAAACATCCGAAGGCGAACGCGCGCCGTTCACGCTGAAGGCGAGCAGGCTCTGCTTCGGATCGCGGTGCCATTTGAGATTTGTAATGACTGACGCCGTCAGCGGCGGGTTAAAGACCGGCTCGGTTGTCTTGTGTGACGAGACATCAACCAGGTGCAACGTGCTCAATCCATTTTCATTCAACGTGTAGGCAATGCGCTTGCCGTCGGGACTGAGGTCCCAGTCGTCCATATCGAACTTCTCGTTAGGCAAAAGATAAGTGTGTTTGCCGTTCGCAAGATCGAGGTAAGCCAGGCGAGCAAATTCCGCTTCCCGATCGGTCGTAACGTAAAGGCCTTTACTGTCCTTCGAAAATCGCGCGCGAAAATATTTGACCTTCTC
>JALZAX010000327.1 GCA_030948055.1 Verrucomicrobiota bacterium
TGAACGAAAAGAATTTCGCCCACGGCCGCGAAGGTTTGATTGGCGAGCGTCCGCCGAATGAAATTGGAATTCACTCGATCCGCGCGGGCGATGTCGTTGGCGATCACACCGTCATTTTTGCCACGCCTGGCGAACGTCTCGAGCTAACGCACAAAGCTTCGAGTCGCGAAACATTTGCTGTCGGCGCCTTGCGTGCAGCGCAGTGGATCGTCGACAAACCAACGCGCCTCTACGATATGGAAGATGTCCTGGGATTGTGAGAGCCGGCATCGCGTTTGGTTCAAATCTCGGCGATCGACTGGCTAATCTGACGGCTGCGCGGGCCGAAGTCGTTAGTCTTCCGGGCGTGGAATTGCCCATCGTAGCCTCGGGAGTTTACGAAACGGAGCCAGTCGATTGCGCGCCGGGCACGCGAAAATTTCTCAACGCTGTGTTGGAGATCGGTTACGCCGGTGCGGGCGAGGAACTCCTGCGCGAGTTGCGCAATATCGAGGACAGGCACGGGCGACCTGCGGCGCATCAACGAAACGCTCCGCGCACGCTTGATCTGGATTTATTGTACTTCGGCGGTGTGCAAATTTCACAACCCGATTTGCAATTGCCACATCCGCGTATGCTTGATCGCCGCTTTGTTCTCGAACCATTGGTCGAGATTCGGCCCGATCTTATTCTCCCTGGCGAAAGTGCGACGGTGGCTGAATTATTGCGGCGTCTGCCCGACACAACACCATTGGTGAAATTCGCCGCCGAATGGTAACTTCCGACTGGATGCAGGATTTTCGCGAGAAGAAACGCCGCGGCGAACGCCTCACATCGCTGACCGCTTACGATTATCCGACCGCGCGTCTGCTCGACGAAGAAGATATCGACATCATTTTGGTGGGCGACTCGTTAGGCATGGTGGTGCTCGGTTACGAAGACACCACCGAGGTCACGCTCGAAATGATGGTGCATCACACGCGCGCCGCCGCGCGCGGAGTGAAACGCGCGCTCCTCGTGGCTGATTTGCCCATTCATACCTACGACACACCGAAGGTTGCACTGGCCAGTGCACGCGCGCTGATCGAAGCCGGAGCTCAGGCGGTGAAACTCGAAGGCGGTGTGAGTCACGTCGCGCAAATCGAAGCGATCGTGCAGGCAGGGATCCCGTTGATGGCGCATATCGGGATGTTGCCGCAGAGCGTGCGCGAAGAAGGCGGCTACAAGTTGAAAGGTCGCACGCAGGTGAGCGCCGATGCCCTGATGAATGACGCGCGCGCCATTGAAAAAGCGGGCGCGTTTTCCGTGGTGCTCGAATTAGTCGCGGCGGAAACGGCGCGCCAGATTACCGAGGCGCTGGAAATTCCGACCATCGGTATCGGGTCGGGCGAAAGCTGCGATGGACAAATTCTCGTCACGCACGATCTGATTGGGTTTTTTCCGTGGTTCAAACCGAAGTTTGTGCGAACGGAAACGGATGTGGCGGGAGAAATTCGTAAGGCGACCCGCGCATTTATCGAACGAACACAGCCTCACCTGCGTCAAACTGCCGAGGTTTCATGAGATCAGCCCCACAACCGCGCGACTTCGACGACGAAGCAATCTGGTCTGGCAGCAAGCAGCGCAACTGGCTTTTCGTCGGTTTGATTCTTTCCCTCCTCCTGCACTCCGGCCTTTGCTTTTATTTTTATCGAACAAGTTTTCAAGGATTCGAATCACTCGTTAGGCAAACGGAGCCTACTGCGACCTTCAAAGTTAAGAACGTGGATCTGCAGCCCGTCGATAAAGCCAGTCTGGATCAATCGACTCAGGCGGCAAAACCCGAGCCGGACAAAACAGACGTGCAACTGCCGGATGAAAAAAAATCCTTCGACAAGTTGCTCGAAGAAGTTCACGCCACGACCGCCATGCCTGACGACACCAGCAACGTCTTGCCTGACCAACCCAAAGTCGACCCGAGCGCAACTTCGATCATGAATGAAATTGAGCGCAGCACCGCGCAGGTTCTTGCCAAAAGTCCCAACGGTACGCGCGAGCAAACTTTGATGAACGACTCGGCGGTTTCCGGCCGGCCCCAGCCGGCCTTAACTGGCACCGAACTAGCGACGAGCACATCGATCAAGAAGCCGAATGTTTTCAACAAATTGCCGGACGACAGCGCCGGGCCGAATCGCGGACGCGCGCCCGGCTTTAGCGATCTCGATTCCTTGCTCTCGCAAAAAGGCCCGCTCGGCTCCGGCACGGCGATCCGTTTGCCTAACGACCAGTTGTTCGGCTACGACAGCGCCGACCTCGACCCGGGCGCGATCGAGCAATTGCAAAAACTTGGGATTCTGATCAAACGCAACCCGAAAGCGACCTTTCGCGTGGAAGGCTATACGGACTCGTTAGGCTCGTATGAATATAACCTCGATCTCAGCGGGCGCCGAGCGGACCGCGTGAAACAATATCTCGTGCAGGCGATGGGAATTAATCCGGCGCAAGTCGAGACGCGCGGTTTCGGCGCCGCGAAATTTATTGTCGCGCCCCGCGGGGTCGCGCCACCCTCAAACACTCCCGAGGAACAGGCGGAAATCGCGCGGCAAAGACCGAATCGGCGGGTTGTGGTGGTGGTGAATACGAACGGGTAAATACTCGTTAGGATTTTACCAGTTTTTGATCCACTGCGGCGTCCCTGCCTGAGTAGTTTCTCCCGCGGTACTCCAAAGATCGAACGTAGGATTGTATCCCGCTCCTGGTGTCAGTTGGTTGATCGTAGAGTAGCCGTAACTATTCCCAGTGGGATCTCGAATGAATGTCACCTTCGTGATGTTGCCACTGGCATCTCTAGTTCCGCCTAGCATCTGGGGTTTGAATGCGAAATAAGTATTCGCATTCGGGATTGCTGTCTGGTTCGCAGTTCTGCCACTCAGAAGCGGATACAAACTGACCGTCGCATCAAAATACTGAACATCGGGATTTTTATTCGGATCCGGGTTAAAATGGCTTTTTGGATCCAGAGCGTCTGTCTTATCAGTGCGCGGATAAATTCCATTATCGGCCTTGTAACTTTCCAGAGCCGCGGACATCGCGGCGATTTCTGCTTCGGCGCGTGATCGCGCGCCTTTTTTCTGCACGTAACCGGAAGTCGCGAGGATCAGACCCGCGAGGATGATGATGATCGAAATCACGATCAACAATTCGAGAAGCGTGAAGGCGTGGCTGGTTGGTCTGGGGAGCGCACGCTTAGAGCGTGCTGGTTTCGGCATTCTGCCGAAACGAACTTCCCGCCGCGCGCGGGCATGGCGCCAAGAAAATCTTTGATAGCGAAGTTCGTCGCCGCAGAATGCGGCAACCAGCACGCTACAAGCGTGCGCTCCCCAGAGTTGCCGGATCACGCTTACGACCACTCGTTCACGTT
>JALZAX010000328.1 GCA_030948055.1 Verrucomicrobiota bacterium
GCGTGTTGCGTCCAGTGTGATGCGCAAAAATTGTGGGCACCAACAGCACGGCGATCGACGCCGGCAAAAGCCAGGTCGGCCCGATGACAAGCGTCCGCGGCAGCGCGGCGGAAATTCCACCGACCAGGGCGAGCGCCAGCAGGACCTGCCAGCGCGGCTCCGGCTTATCCAATTTCTTTGAACTTTCAGCCATGCGCGTCTTGTAAAGAATCGCGCGACCGAATTCGAGCGCGTGGGCAATTCGCGAAACCGAAGCTTGTGGCCCGCGTCGCTTTCCCTTTAGCAATATAGCGCTTCATTCACATCGATGATCGGGACCGGGATTCTCAAAGGCATGGCGGTGACGGCGAAAAATTTCGTCGGGAGTTATTTCGACAAGGAGCGCTTGACGACCGTGCAATATCCCGAGGAGCGAATTCCGTTACCGGAGAATTACCGCAACTTTCCCTTTCTAATTTTCGACGGCGACGATGCGCAGGCCGGGTTGCGCTGCGTCGCCTGCCAGATTTGCGAGAAAGAATGTCCGCCGCAGTGCATTTACATCATTAAGAGCAAAGACAAGAAACCGGACTACGTCGGCAAACCGCAATTTTATCCGGCGACCTTCGACATCGACATTTCGGTTTGCATGAGCTGCCAGATTTGCGTCGAGGTCTGTCCCTTCGAGGCGATCAAAATGGACAAGGTCTTCGAGCTAAGTAAACGCGAACGCTTCAATGCCTTGCTTATGGACAAAATGGAATTAGCCAAGTCTAACGAGTACTATCATCGGATCCATCCTATCGAGGCGACGGAGGTCGATGCGAATTTAGCTACGGCAGCGGCTGTAGCTGCGGCCAAGAAAAAGGCCGCCGCCGCGGTGACGCCAGCGCCCGCAACCCCGCCGACTGCCTAACGAATAGTTAGTCACTGTAGCCACGGCCCTGCGGGCCGTCCCGTTGTGCATCCCGCCAAAACCGGATGCGATGGCAACCGTATCGGGACGGCCAACAGGGCCGTGGCTACAGCGCCATTCGTCAGCGTGAGCAAACAATTGTGCGTGAATCAGAACGGCCGTGATCATCCAGGGCGATGACGGTGTAGTTGCCGGGTTTCGGTTCCCAGTTTAGCGGCGTCGTGCGACTTGTTGCTCCGAGATAAGTGCGATCGGCAAACCAATAGACTTTCGCCACATCGGCTTCCGTTTCGGCGCGCAGAGAAAGTGCGCGATCGGACGAATTCGATTGGCCTAACGAGTAGATGACATCGCTCTTCGGCGATGTGATGTGCGGTGCTTTGCCGACGCGGGCTACCATTTCGACGTTGGTGCCGGGCAGAAACGGCGGCGGCCTTCGTCGCGGCAAACCCGCGGCTTCGAAAAGTTCGAGTAAATCAGAGGGCCAGAATTCGCAGACTTCTTTGTGCGCACTTTCGTCGTTTTCGTTCATGCGCAGACCGGTTTTGTTGTCGACCCACACTTCGCGGTGAATTTCGCATTCACTGATCGGCGAGACGCCGGGAATGAACCAGCCGCGCACGCGATGTGTGCAGGCCGCGGTCGGTAGTTGGCCGGAAACGGCGCAGAATTCTACTTCGCGCAGGTTCGCGTTTGGCGGCGGATCGAGATGGGTTGGCCGGGCATAGCCGGCTGCGCGCAAGGCGTCGATGATTTGAAAGAGTAACGGCCCCGCACAACTGCGACCGACAAAAGCCGGATTGCTTTTGCCGTCAGCATTCCCGACCCAGATCGCGAGCACGAAATGATCGAAGACCGAGACCGACCACGCATCGTGAAATCCGTGTGACGTTCCGGTTTTCCAGAAGATCGCATCGCCATCGCTCGATTCGTTTACGCCGGGCCGCGGAATTTGGCCGAGCATTTCCAGCGTGAGGAATGAAGCCTCGGGGCTCAGCAAGCGCTGACGGTTTTCGTATTTGTAACCGAGCGTGCGATGAAGAGGATGCAGCTCGCCTTCATTCGCGAGCACACTGTAGAGATGCACGAGTTGTTCCATCGTGATCTCCGCGCCCCCGAGTGGAAGCGCGAGGCCGTAAAACTTTTCGCTGCGCGGCAAATTCACGCCGGCCTTCTGCAGAAAACCGTAAAGCGTCGGCTGCGTGAGCTGCGCGGCGAGCGCGACCGCGGGAATGTTGCGACTGCGCGCGAGCGCGTCGCCCGCGCGGATCGGGCCGACAAAATCGCGATCGAAATTTTCCGGATTGAACGCGCCGAAACTGCGCGGCGCGTCTTTCAACATCGTGAGCGGATGAATCAGTCCCTGATCCATTGCCAATGCGTAAACGAACGGTTTCAGCGTCGAACCGGGCGAGCGTGCGCTGCGCGTTGCATCGACTTGTCCATCGATCGCTTCGCTCGAGAAATCTGCCGAGCCGACCTGCGCCAGCACCTCCATCTTGCGCGAATCGATCAGCATCGCGGCCGCGTTGTGAATGCCGAGCCGCGCATTCGTCTCGACGTATTGCGTGATGTGCCGCTCGAGCAGTTGCTGCAGATCGAGATCCAGTGTCGTCCGAATTTCGCGCGTTGATGATTCGTTCAGAATCTTGTGCACGAAATGCGGCGCATGGATCGGCTGGCGCGCGTGCGCCATGGGAACGAAATCGCTCGCGTAGCGAATACGTTGCGCGACCTCCACGGACGGGTTGGGCGTTTCCACGCGCAAGGTGCGCCGAGTCGGACTCTGGGGAATGACGCTAAGCGCGACGGCTTCATGCTGCGTCAATTTGCGCGCGTCTTTTCGGAAATAGATTTCGCTGGCCGCGCCGATGCCTTCGATATTTCCGCCGTAGGGGGCCAGATTCAGATACGCTTCGAGCAGTTGTGATTTCGTGTAATGCCGTTCGAATTCGAGCGCGCGAAACATCTGTGCGCATTTGCCGGCGACGGTGCGCGAGTTGAGATGAAAGCGAACGCGCGCCAGTTGCATCGTGATGGTCGAGGCGCCGCCGCGCCCGGAATGGCCTAACGAGTAGTGCCACGCGGCGCGCGTGAGCGCGATCGGATTGACTCCCGCATGTTTCCAAAAGAAGCGATCTTCCTGCGCGAGCGTCGCGCGGATCAGTTCCGGCGAAATGTTTTCCAGCGGCGTGAAGATCCGATATTTTTCGTCCGCACTCAGCGTCAAACAGAGAAGCTTGCCGTTTCGATCGTAAACGCGACGCGAAAGACTGACGCCATCGAGCAAGGGCGGTTTCGGCAGCGATCGCCAACCCACAAGACTGAGCGCGCTGAGCAATGCGACACCAACGAGGAAACGACGCGCGAACTTCATTTCGAATCCACCACCGTGATCTTGCCGGCGATGCCGCGAGCATTAACTCCGCGATCGTACATCGATTCCGCGTAGGCCGGCGGGACAACAAATTCACCGCGATTGG
>JALZAX010000329.1 GCA_030948055.1 Verrucomicrobiota bacterium
TGCTTTTCCTTTGGCAAAGCCTTCCCGCCTGGAGACACGAAGGTCTCGGCTACGTCACCGGCGCGAAATGGTATTTCCGCTCGCACACCTTCGGCGCCTTGCCCATGATTTACGGCACCCTGGTGGTGGCGTTGATCGCGCTTCTTCTGTCCGCGCCGATTGGAATCGGCGCCGCGATTTTTACCGCGGAGTTTCTGCCGGCGCGACCGCGGCTCATAATTAAAGTCGCGATCGAGCTGCTCGCGGGTGTGCCCTCCGTTGTCTATGGATTGATCGGAATTTTGCTCCTGCGCAATTGGATTTACGACTTGTTCGCGCGCTTCGATCCCTTGAGCGGCGACACGCTTTTGACTGCGGGAGTTCTGCTCGCCGTCATGATCCTGCCGACAATCATGACCCTCTCGGACGATGCCCTCCGCAGTGTGCCCGCGGAACAAAGACGCGCCGCCCGCGGTCTCGGGCTGACTGCAACCGAAGCGATTTTTTCAGTCTCGCTCCCGCAAGCAGCGCGTGGTTTGATTGCGGCTCTGCTCCTCGGTCTCGGCCGGGCGCTCGGCGAAACGATCGCGGTTTTTCTCGTCGTCGGCCGGCAGGATAATAACCTGCCGGCGCATCTTTTTTCGCCGCGGGCCTGGCTGCAAGCCGGTCAGACGCTTTCGAGTAAACTCGGCGGCTCCGAGACAAACATCGCTTATGGCGACCCGCTGCATTGGGGCGCGATCGTCGGGCTCGCCTTGCTCCTGATGGCGATGGTCCTCGCAGTCACAATCGCAGGAGCATGGCAACGCAAAGTGAAATATGCGCCGAGTCTCTAATCGCATCTTCCCCACGCTTTGCGGCCTCTGCGCGCTGATCGCGTGCGCCGTTCTGCTCGGCCTCGTCTTCGTCATCGCGCAACGCGGTTTGCCCGCCCTGAGCTGGAGTTTTTTCACCGAGCAAATCCGACAGGTCGGTTCGCAAGGCGGCATTTTCTATAACTTGTTAGGCACGCTCATTCTCATCCTCACCGCCATCGCCATCTGCGCGCCGATTGCCACCGGACTCGCGCTGGTTCATTCAGTATTCGTTAGGCAGGAAGGCACCCAGCGCCGACTCGGTTTGTTTCTCTACACTCTCAATGGCATCCCATCGATCGTGTTTGGAATTTTCGGCTTCGTGGTTTTTGTGAAATTCTTCGGCTGGGGAAAATCCTGGCTGACCGGCGGCATCCTTCTCGCCCTCATGATTCTTCCCACCGTCACCGTGGCCTTGATCGAGCGGATCAAGGCGCTCCCGGAAAAATATCTTGAAGCGGCCAGCGGACTCGGCTTGCGCCAATCGCAAATCATCTGGTCGGTCATTCTCCCGCAATCGTGGGGCGGTTTCATCACCGGCTCGCTCCTCGGCCTCGCCCGCGCCGCCGGGGAGACTGCGCCGATCATGTTTACCGCGACCATTTTCGCGGGGGCGACTTTGCCGCACGGCGTCCGCGAAAGCCCGGTCCTCTCCCTGCCCTACCACATTTTTATCCTCGCGCAGGATTCGTTCGATCCCTCGGTCGGGACCAAACTCTGGGGCTCAGCCCTGGTGCTGCTCGCGCTGGTATTCGCCCTGAGTATGATCGCTTTGCCACTCCGTCTCCGCATGCACGATGAAGCTCATGGTTGACCCTACACGCCAGGAATTCACTTTGCCCGCCAAACTGTCGGACGCAGTTTTTCGGGTTGAGAACCTTACCGTCACCGCGCGCGGTAAAACTATTTTGCGGGACGTCACGGTCTCGATTCCACCAAATCGAGTGTTTGGAATCATCGGTCCATCCGGGGCGGGCAAGAGCACATTTCTCCGTTGCCTGAATCGACTCTCCGATCTCACCCCCGAGCTGCGGGTCACGGGAAAAATTGAATACGACGGGCGCTCCATTCACGATCCCGCCCTCGATCCAGACCAGCTCCGGGCGCGGATCGGATTCCTCTTTCAACAGCCGGTCGTTTTCCCGAAAAGCATTTTCGAAAACGTGATCTTCGGCTTGCGTCATTTGCGGCGCCTTTCGCGGGAAACCCGCGCGGTCTCGGCGAAACGCGCGCTGATCGAGGCCGCGCTTTGGAATGAAGTGCGCGATCGGTTGCGAGATTCCGCTCTCACCTTGTCCGTCGGCCAGCAGCAACGGCTCTGTCTCGCCCGCGCTCTCGCGACCAATCCAGAAGTCATTCTGATGGACGAGCCGACGAGTGCGCTCGATCCGAAATCCACCGCCGCGATCGAAGAGTTGATTCTCAAATTGAAAGAACGCCACACCATCGTCCTGGTCACGCACAATGTTCCGCAAGCACGCCGCGTGACCGATTGGCTCGCCTGCATTTGCGTGCGCGATGGTGCCGGCACGATCGCTGAAACTGCCTGCTGCGACGCGTTGCTCGAAAATCCGCAATGTCAGGAAGTCGTGGAATATCTGGGCGGCGGACTTACTCTTCCGTGATGAATCGTTTCGCGCAAAAGCTGGCCGAGCATTCGCTCCCTCTGCGTCACGCGAAGACGGAGATCCTGCAGATCAACGTCGGGAAACTCTGCAACCTGACCTGCATTCATTGCCACGTGAACGCCGGACCGAAGCGGAAGGAAATCATGACCCGCGAGACGATCGATCGCGTGATCGATTGGCTGGCCAAGACCGATATTCCGACCGTCGATCTCACCGGGGGCGCGCCGGAGATGATTCCCGATTTCAAATATTTCGTGCGCCGCTTGAAAGCGCTCACGCCGCCGCGTCACATCATCGATCGCTGCAACCTCACGATTCTGCTCGAGCCGGGTTTCGAAGATTACGCGCAATTCCTCGCGCAAAATCAAATCGAGATCATCGCTTCAATGCCTTGTTACTCGCCGGAAAACGTCAACGCGCAACGCGGTGAAGGCGTCTTCGATGGCAGCATCATAGGGCTTCAGCTCTTGAACTCGTTAGGCTATGGCATCGATCCGGCCTTGCCGCTGCACTTGGTTTACAATCCGAACGGCGCGTTTCTCCCTGGCCCGCAGGAAGAGCTCGAAGCCGATTACAAGCGCGAGCTGAAAGATCATTTCGGTATCGTCTTCAACAAACTCTTCACCATCACCAATCTGCCGATTTCGCGTTTCGCGTCGTGGTTGAAAAACAACAACAAGCTCGCCGATTATATGCTGCTCCTGAACGACGCATTCAATCCGGCGACTGTGCAAGGCTTGATGTGCCGCAACACGATCAACGTTAGTTGGACGGGCGAGGTTTTCGATTGCGACTTCAATCAGATGTTGAAAATGAATTGGCGCGAAGAGGGTCACGCGCTTTCACTTTGGGAAATCGATCCGGCGCGAGTGGAGCACCGCGCGATCCTGACGGGGGATCAC
>JALZAX010000330.1 GCA_030948055.1 Verrucomicrobiota bacterium
TTTTTCAAAGCGCTCCTCTTTCTCGGCGCCGGTTCCGTCATTCATGGCACCCATCACGAACAGGACATCCGCAAGATGGGCGGATTGCGCGGCGTCATGCCGGTAACGTTTTTCACTTATGCCATCGGCATGATGGCGCTCAGCGGTGTGCCGCTCTTCTTCGCCGGCGCGTGGACGAAAGAAGAAATTCTGCACGCGACTTCGCACTGGCCGAGTTCGCGCGTCCCGCACTTTCTGATGATAACCGGCGTCGTATTGACCGCGCTCTACATGACGCGACAGATGGTTTTTCTTTTCTTCGGACAACGTCGCGAAGCCTCGACGCATGCGCACGAAAGTCCACGCGTCATGACCTTGCCGCTCGTTGTCCTGGCGGCTTGCACGGTTGCCCTCAGCGTTTTCCTCTCCCCCGCGTGGCCATGGTTGCACGAGTTTCTCCTGGGCATGGATGCACATTTTGCTTTCGGCAAAATATTTCAACCGATGCTCTTCATTTCGCTCGCGCTCGTCGCGGCCGGAATTGCGCTTGGCATTTTGATTTACCGAAATGCCGGTGAACGCGATCCGTTAGAAACTGCGCTGCCAATCCTCTTTCGCTTTCTCGAGAATCGCATGTGGCTCGACGAATTTTACAAGCACACCTTCATCGCTCTCGCGAAATTCGCCGCGCGTTTTTCCGATTTCATGGATCGCTATTTCTGGGATGGTCTCGTTAGGCTAGTCGGCGGGATAGGAAAACTATTCGGAATCCTGACGAAGGGTTTCGACGAACGCGCGATCAACAGCGGTGTGGATGAGAGCGCCGCCGGCGCGAGTGGCGCGGGGCGATTGATGTCCGCGATTCACTCCGGCCAAATCCAACTTTACATGGGCGCCGCGGCGCTCGGCATGGTCGCGCTTCTTTTGCTGTACGCCTGGCTCGCATGATCACGGCGCTCATTATCATTCCACTCATCGGCGCGCTTTTCGTGAGCGCCGCTCGACCGCATCAAGCGCGCGGATTTGCCCTCGGTTTTAATGTTATCACCGCGATCGTGGCATTGACTTGGTGGCGGAATTTTGACCCGTCCGCGACCGGTTTGCAATTGGTCGAACGTCACGATTGGATCCCTTCGATCGGTGCAGAATATCTCGTCGGCATCGACGGATTGAGTCTGCTACTCGTTCTTTTGGTCTCGTTAGTCTTTCCCTTCGCTCTGCTCGCGCAACGCGCGCCGCGCGGCCAGTGCGCACTCATGCTCGTGATGCAATCGGCACTCTATGGAACCTTTACCGCGCAAAATTTCGTTCTGTGGTTTTTGTTTTACGAGATGAGTTTGATCCCGTCGTTCCTGCTCATCAAAATCTGGGGCGGCGAGAAGCGCGATCGCGCCGCCACAAAATTTTTCCTCTACACCTTCCTCGGCAGCGTCGCGATGCTGCTGGCGTTTCTCGGAATTTATTTCGCGCGCGGTACTTTCGATTTCGGCGCACTGGCCGCGCTCGGAAAAAGCGGACTACTAAGCGGACGCGCAGCCTGGTTCGTTTTTGCGGGAATTTTTCTTGGACTCGCAGTCAAGGTTCCGCTTTTTCCATTTCACACCTGGCTACCCGACGCATACGAAGCGGCGCCAGTTGGCGTCTCGATGGTGCTGACCGGCACACTTTCGAAAATGGGTGTGTATGGATTCGTTAGGCTGCTCCTGCCGCTTTTCCCTAACGAATGCAAAATCGTCGGTCCATGGCTGCTCGGCCTCGCAGTCTGTTCGATCATCTTCGCCTCGCTTGCCGCCTGGGCGCAACGCGATCTGAAACGCATGGTCGCGTATCTTTCCATCAACCATCTCGGTTATTGCATGCTCGGCTTGTTCGCGATCGCCTCGACAACGGCGCGACCAGTCGCCGAAACGCAGGCCGCCCTGAGCGGCGTCTTCATGCAAATCTTCAATCACGGAATCACCGCGGCCGCGCTCTTCTACTTTGTCGGGCTGCTGGAAGAGCGCCGTGGCGCGCGCAGTCTCAACGATTTCGGCGGGCTCATGCAACGCGCGCCGTTGTTCTGCGGATGGATGAGCGTCGCGATGTTCTCCTCGTTAGGCTTGCCCGGACTGAACGGGTTCATCGGCGAATTCCTGATCTTCAAAGGCTCGTTCGCCGTGGCGGCATCCTTCACCGCGGTCGCTGTCTTCGGTTTACTGATCACCGCAATTGTTTTCATGCGCGCGATGCAGGCGCTCTTCAGCGGCCAAGCGACGATCGAATTTTTAGAGCTGCGGCCTAACGAGACCTTGATCATCGTCCCTGTCACGTTGCTCATGTTCGCGATTGGTATCGCCCCGCAGTTCGTCTTCAACATCTTCAACAGCACGGTCGTGCGCATGGCGCAGCTGTTTGCTTGAAATGATGAAAAGCGAGCTCGTCCCAGTCGAACGAATTGCTCGCACGATCGTTTTTCTCCGGGGCGAAAAGGTGTTGCTCGATTCCGATTTGGCGCGGCTCTATGGAGTCTCCACTGGCAATCTCAATAAAGCCGTCGGTCGCAATCGAGACCGGTTCCCCTCAGATTTCATGTTTCAGCTGACGGCGGCAGAGGCGCAATCTTTGTTATTCCAAACTGGAATATCAAAAGGCCGTGGCGGCCGGCGGAAGTTGCCTTACGCGTTCACCGAAGAAGGAGTGGCAATGCTTTCGGGCATTCTGCGAAGCAAACGAGCAGTGCGCGTGAACATCGCAATTATGCGCGCGTTTGTAAAACTGCGCGCGGTGCTGGAAACAAACCGCGAGTTGGCACGCAAGTTTACTGAACTCGAACAACGCGTCGGCAGACACGACGAGGAAATCGGCACGATCCTTGAAGCGATTCGGCAATTGATGGCGCCGCCGGGAAAGAAGGAGCGTGAGATCGGATTTCACATTCGCGAAACGGCGCCGCGCTATCGGACGCGCAGAGTTCGATGATTGCCTGGACTATTTATCTCAGCTTTTTCGGGGCGATCGCGGCCTTGATTTTGCCGCGTGCTTTGGCGCGCTGGATCGCACTTGTCACGACGGCGGGTGGCCTATTGATGACCGTCGCCATGTTTTTCTGTGACGACTTCGATTTGCAAAACTTCCAGACAATCGTGCGCGTACCTTGGGTCCCGGCGCTCGGGATGGAATTCCATCTCGCCGTTGATGGCATTAGCCTCACGTTGATTCTGGTCACCGCCATCACTGCGCTCAGCGCGGTTCTTTTTTCTTGGGACGTGGAGGATCGGCCTAACGAGTTCTTTTTCTGGCTGCTGCTTGTGGTGGCGGGATCGTACGGCGTTTTTCTCAGTGCCGATCTCTTTCTGTTCTTTGTCTTCTACGAACTGGTGATCGTGCCGAAATATTTCCTCA
>JALZAX010000331.1 GCA_030948055.1 Verrucomicrobiota bacterium
CGGCGCCACTTTCTGCACCACCGGCGCGAAGCTGCCGGCCGCCACGTGCGCGCGATTCAACGCCGCATGATCGACTTTGATTTCGGGGTTAGCCGGGGTTGCGGTCACCGCTGCCCCGGTTGCAGCGAATGTTCCGCTCGCCAGCGCAGTGCTCACCGCCCATGCGAGCCACAGCGCAATCGGTTTCCGGGAGCGCTTCCTGTCTGAAATATGGTGTTTTATCATGCGCAGAAAATGTCCGCTCTTCGTGGCGGGGACCTTTCCGGAGCATTACAAAAAGGTAAGGCGCCTCGTGGCAGCTGTAAGGAACGGAGCTGCGCTCGGCAACGCCGGGATGCGTTACGGTTTCGGTTTCATGCCGAGCTGCGCGAAAAGGAAAGCGTAGATGTCGGCTGATTGATTGATGCGCTCGCTCAACGCAGTGCCGATCCCGTGACCGCTCGTGCCGGTGCGCAAGAGGATGGGGAGATCGGAGGCGTTTGCTTCCCCCAGGCGCGCGATCATTTTGCGCGAATGATACGGCGCGACGCGGCCATCGTTCGCGCCCGTGAGCATGAGGACGGCGGGATATTTCGTGCCGTGTTCGACGTGGTGATACGGCGAGTAAGCATAGAGCGCTTTGAATTGCTCAAGGTCCTTGACCGTGCCGAATTCGGTCACGTTAAATGCACCATTCGGCGCCAGCTCGACCCGCAGCATGTCGTAAATCCCGACCGAGGAAACGACCGCGTGCATCAAGTCCGGATGCTGCGTGATCATCGCGCCCATCAGGAGGCCGCCGTTACTCCCGCCCATCATCGCGAGCTTCTGCGCGCTGGTCCACTTTTGCTTGATCAAATACTCCGCCGCGGCCGCGAAATCATCGAAGACGTTTTGCTTGTGCGTGAGATTCCCGGCCTTGTGCCAGTCCTCCCCAAACTCGCCGCCGCCGCGGATATTGGCCACCACATAGACGCCGCCGCGGTCGAACCAGAGCCTGCGTGTGAAATCAAAATTCGGCGACATGCTGATGCTGTAGCCGCCGTAGCTGTAGAGCAAGGTCGGATTGTTCCCGTCGAGCTTCGTGCCTTTCCGCCGCATGATGTTCAGCGGAATCTTCGTGCCGTCTTTCGAGGTCGTGAACTCGCGCGTCACTTCGATGTCCGCGAACGAAACCGGCGAGGTGCTGCGGAGCGCCGTCTTTACCGGTTTGGCGTCGCTCTTCGTGGCATGGAACCAGGCCGCCGGCTCGGTGTAACTCACGTCGCGGAAAAGGAGCGAGCCATCATCCAGCGCCACCATTTCCTGCGCGGCAGAGATTTCTGGGATCGGCACGATCGTCTCGCCTGCGCCGTCGAGGCCGAACCGCCGGATCTGCGAGGGGCCGCCGATCAGGTCGGCCACGTAAAGCGCGTCGGCGGCCGGGGCGATTTCGCTGATCACCGATTCGCCCGCCGGCACGATCGTAACCGCATCTTTCAAGCCCGGCGTGTCCAGCGGTAGTCGCAGCACCTTGCCGTGTGGCGCGTCGGCGCGCGAGAGCAGATAAAGAGCATTGTCTCGCCCGAAGGTGGCCGTTTTAACCTGATCGCTGAACTGAGTGAGCTGGTCCCAGATGCCGGTCGGATTCTCCCAGGTGCCGGTGGCGTGCGCGCCGAGGAGGTAGTGCGCAAATTCGCCGCCATCGCCATTCGCGAGCGAGGCGAGGATGCTGTGCCCGTCCGGCGAAGCTTCGAGCTTGATCTCCGCGATCCGCGGGAAGTCTTTGCCTAACGAGTAAATATCTTCGGTCTCCGGCGTCCCGAGTTTATGAAAGTAAACCTGCTGGAAAAAATGGGAGTCGGCCTCAGGGCGCTCGCCGTCGCGCGGATAGCGTGTGTAGTAAACGCCGCTGCCGGCCGCGTTCCACGCCGCGCTTCCGCCGGCGGTCGGATATTGCACCCGGGCCACGGTGTCCGGCAAAGCCTTCCCGCTCGCCACCTCATAGAAGTGGAGCGTCCCATCTTCGCTCCCGCCCTGGGAGAGCGAGACGGCCACGAGCTTGCCGTCGAGCGATGGCACAAACCAGTCGATCGCCATCGTTCCTTTGGCGTCGAGCGCGTTTGGGTCCACCAGGACTTTCTCGGATTTCACGTCGTCAAACGAGGTCAGCATCACTAGCATGGGCTGCTGTTTCGGCGGCTGGAACTCGAGGGCGAAAAGTTTGCCCGGGCGTTCGATTAATCCCGAGTAGCTTGGCGAAGTCTTCGCATACCAGGCTTTCAATTGCTTCTCGATCGCGGCGCGGTCCGGCAAATGATCCAGGTAGGCGCGCGTCGTTTGATTGAGCGCATCCGACCAGGCTTTCACTTCCTGGTTTTGCTCGCTCTCCAGCCACTGGTAGGGATCTTCCACTTTCACCCCGTGGTATTCATCCGTGACCGGCCGCTTAGGTGTCGTTAGGCGCTTCGGCTCGGCGGCCTTAACGTTCGTTAGGCAGAACGAGCTCGTGAACGAAAGGAGAAGAGCGAGGCTGGTTGTTTTCATAACTTGGAGGCGCCAGCTACAATTTCATGGCCGGTGCGATTACTCTAACTGTGTTTCATCGAAGGAACGACCGCTTCGATCTGGCCCTGGCTTACCCAGCCGCTGCGATGCTGGCGATCTTGCACAAACACAAAATTCTCGTGCGACTTCCCGAGGGTGACCTCCTCGCCCGGCGAAAGGACGAACGCCGACCTGGCCGATTCAAAGGGCGAGATGCGCACGGGCGCTTCCTTGGCGATGACGACGGCGCGTTGCAGGGCGTCGAACTGCGTCGTGATGGCGATTCCGGCGGCGACCAATATCACGATCGCGATCCCCGTCCCCAAGCGCAGATAGAGGCGTTGCGCGGGATAAACGCGGCCGGCGACGATCAAAGCGCACGTCAGGAGAAGCGTCGCGCAACCGAGCCACGCCCATTCGTTCATGCTGAAGATGCGCGCGGCTTCGGCGATCGAATCCGCCTGCACGAAAAGCCCGGCTTGTTTGCGGGCGAAACTTAGATTCGCCGCGATATCGGGGTCGTTAGGTGCGAGCACTTGCGCGCGTTCGTAGTTAAGAATGGCCGGGCCAATTTGGCCGGCCCGGAAATAACTGTTCGCGAGATTATACAGGACCGGGGCCGAGTAACCTTTCTCGCGCCCCACCGTTTCGTATTGTTTCACCGCGTCGTCGAACCGGCCATCAGCAAAGGCGCGATTCGCCTCCTCGAAGACGCTCGCTTCGACCCGCGCGACGGAGAATGCGAGCGAGCAGGTCAGAAGCGCCGAGCAGATGAGTTTGGATTTTTTCATGGCGCGGTTGCTCAGGCTTTGAGCCGTTTCAATTCTTCCTCCACCTGTTTTTTCCAACGGC
>JALZAX010000332.1 GCA_030948055.1 Verrucomicrobiota bacterium
AAATGTGTCTCGCGATTCCAGGTAAGCTCCTTGAGATCAAGCAGGACGCGCACGGCGTCAGCATGGGCCGCGCGAATTTCGGTGGCATCGTCAAACAAGTTTGCCTCGAGTACACACCTGATGTGCAGGTCGGGGATTATGTCCTCGTGCACGTTGGTTTTGCCTTGAGCAAAGTCGACGAGGAAGAAGCGCAACGAACCTACGCTGCGCTGCAGCAGCTCGATCAGCTGGGAGAGTTGGAAACGCCCGATGTGCTCGAGCCTACCGAGTCCGACCACGCATTCTTCGACGGCATTTCTCCGCCCACTTCGCCGAAATGAAGTATCTCGACGAATATCGCAACGAAGAAGTTGCTGGAAAAATCGTCGAGGAAATCCGCCGGATCACCACGCGGCCCTGGGTCTTGATGGAAGTGTGCGGCGGACAAACCCACAGCATCGTCAAATACGGCATCGATCGTTTATTGCCTAACGACATCGAACTCGTGCACGGGCCAGGCTGTCCGGTGTGCGTCACTTCGCTCGAGATGATCGACAAGGCGCACGCCATCGCCCAGCGGCCGGACGTTATTTTTTGTTCCTTCGGCGATATGCTGCGGGTGCCGGGTTCAGAATGCGATTTGCTCGTCTTGAAATCGCGCGGCTCAGATATCCGCGTCGTTTATTCGCCGATCGATTGTTTGAAAATCGCGCGCGCTAATCCTGACAAGAAGGTTGTCTTCTTCGCCATCGGTTTTGAAACCACGGCTCCGAGTAACGCCATGTCGGTTTGGCAGGCGAAGAAACAAGGCGTGAACAATTTCTCCGTGCTCGTATCGCATGTGCTCGTGCCGCCATCGATCGCATCCATTCTGCAATCGCCGCTCAATCGCGTGCAGGGTTTTCTCGGACCGGGTCATGTTTGCACCGTCATGGGTTATCGCGAATACGAACCGCTCGCAGAAAGATTTCATGTGCCGATCGTCATCACCGGTTTCGAGCCGCTCGATATTCTGGAAGGCGTGCTCATGACGATCCGGCAATTGGAAGCGGGCACCTGGAAGGTTGAGAATCAATATCCGCGCGTGGTCAATCGCGAAGGCAATCGCGTCGCGCAGGATTTGGTGAACAACGTTTTTGAAGTCTGCGATCGGAAATGGCGCGGCGTCGGTTCCATTCCGAAAAGCGGCTACAAACTTCGCTACGAATTTCGCGCGCATGATGCCGAGCACATTTTCGAAGTGCAGGAGATCGACACGCAAGAACCGGCCCAATGCATCAGTGGTTTGGTTTTGCGCGGCGTGAAGAAGCCGCATGATTGCGTCTGTTTCGGCAAAGAATGCACGCCGGAACATCCATTCGGCGCAACGATGGTTTCGGCGGAAGGCGCGTGCGCCGCCTATTATGCTTACGGCCGGCATTTGGAAGCGAAGCCCCAACCGGCCGAAGTTGCCTAACGAATGACCGCGCTCGCTCCGGCGGTCGACAAGTCCAACGAGTCGTTCCGCGACAAGATTCTGCGCAAATGCGGCGAAAGCGTGGAAATGAAGGAGAAATTCTTCTCCAAATACGCGGAGCAAATCGAAGCGCTCAGCCGCGAAATGGCGCAACGTTTTCAGCGCGGCGGAAAACTTCTTACCATGGGAAATGGCGGCAGTTTGTGTGACGCGCTTCATTTCGCGGTCGAGTTCACGCATCCGATTATCGAGAAACGCGCCGCGTTTCCGGCGATCTCACTCATGACCGATATCGCTACGATGACCGCGATCGGAAATGACGCGGATTATTCGCGCATCTTCGTCGATCAGCTGCGTCTGCTCGGACAACCAGATGATGTCGCGCTCGTTGTCAGCACCAGCGGCAAATCGCCAAACTTGATTTACGCACTCGAAGAAGCGCGCGCGCGCAAGATGTTAACGGTGGCCTGGGCCGGCAAAGACGGCGGACGTTTTCCGGGTCTCGCCGATTATTGTTTCATCGTCCCGTCATATAGCATCCATCGGATTCAAGAAGTGCACGCCACGCTCGTGCACGTGCTGTGGGATTTGATTCACATCGCGCTCGGAGCCGAGGATGTCATCTGACGCCGGACTGCTCGGCGCCAGTTGTCCGCTGCCGATCACGAACTACAAAGAGATCGTTCTCGCGCACGGCAGCGGCGGGAAATTGAGCCAGCAGTTGATCGAGAAATTCATTCTGCCGCAATTCCAGAACGACATCCTCGCGCCATTACATGATGGCGCCATCTTCTCGTTAGGCGACGAACGGCTCGCCTTCAGCACCGATTCTTATGTCGTCAGTCCGATCTTTTTTCCGGGCGGCGATATCGGCAAGCTCGCTGTGCACGGCACGGTCAACGATCTCGCGATGTGCGGCGCGCGTCCTCGCTTTTTGTCGGTTGGTTTTATCTTGGAGGAAGGCCTGCCGATGGAGGATTTCTGGCGCGTGGTGCAATCAATGCACGAAGCAGCCGATGCAGCCGGTGTGAAGCTGGTCACGGGCGACACCAAGGTGGTCGATCGCGGGAAGGCCGACAAAATTTTCATTAACACTTCCGGCATTGGCGTCATTCCCGAAGGCGTGAACATCCAGTCCAACGGCGCACGCATCGGTGACAAGATCATCGTCAGCGGCGAAATCGCGGTGCACGGCATCGCCATCATGTCGGTGCGGGAAGGACTGGAATTCGAAACCGAAATCGCCAGCGACTCCGCGGCTTTGAACGGTTTGGTTGAGGACATTCTCGCTGTAACAAAAGACGTCCACGTCCTGCGCGATCCAACGCGCGGCGGAATTACGAGCGCGCTGACCGAAATCGCCCAGACCTCAAAAGTCGGAATGCTTTTGCAGGAAGCGCAGATCCCGATCAGCGAAGAAGTCAAAGGCGCTTGCGAGATTCTGGGACTGGATCCGCTTTACGTGGCAAATGAAGGCAAGTTGCTCGCGATTGTTTCGCAGGAGGATGCCGATCGCGTGCTCACCTCGATGCGCAAGCACTCGTTAGGCGAGAAGGCGGCGATTATCGGAGAAGTCACCGACGCTCATCCCGGATTTGTCACGATGAAAACGCGCGTCGGAGGAACGCGGGTGGTGGACATGCTCTCGGGCGAACAGCTCCCGCGTATTTGTTAGGCACGGGACAGATGGATCGTCGCGATCATGCAACGCGCGCTGCCGCCGGTCAGTTCAATGGTCGGCAGGTCGAGCGGAATTAGCCGCGCATATTTTGCGATGCGTTGTCGCTGCACATCTGTTAAGGCCGCGAGCGCGCGCTTGGAGAGGACGAGGAGTTTTTCCTTGTCGTTATGCAGCTCGATCGCGTTGCCGGCGAACTCGGAAATTTGTTTCGCGCTTAACTCGATCACTTCTTTGCCGGT